>NZ_JAKGBG010000001.1:0-249203 GCF_021532595.1 Pseudoalteromonas sp. OFAV1 | reverse complement strand
GTGTGGCTGATCATCCTCTCAAACCAGCTAGGGATCGTCGCCTTGGTGAGCCATTACCTCACCAACTAGCTAATCCCACTTGGGCTAATCTTATGGCGTGAGGCCCGAAGGTCCCCCACTTTGGTCCGTAGACATCATGCGGTATTAGCAGTCGTTTCCAACTGTTGTCCCCCACCATAAGGCATATTCCCAAGCATTACTCACCCGTCCGCCGCTCGTCAGCAAAGTAGCAAGCTACTTTCTGTTACCGCTCGACTTGCATGTGTTAGGCCTGCCGCCAGCGTTCAATCTGAGCCATGATCAAACTCTTCAATTAAAAGTTTTTTGAAACCGAAGTTTCGTGCTCAATGAATTCTGTATAAATTGACTATATAGTCACTCATAAGAAATTGAGACTCTAAATTTGTTTGCGTCATCTAGCGAACTAGAATCTGCTGTTAGAACTCAATCTGTACGAGTGCCCACACAGATGATTGCTTTATATTGTTAAAGAACGTTGCGACGTTGTCGCTAGGGATGCGTATAATACATCCTTAATTTTTCGAGTCAACACTTAATTTCAAACTTTCTTTTTAGACCGTTTTAAACCGAAGTTTTACTTAACTCTCTGTCAGTTTGTTCAGCGCTTTTCATTGCTGCCCGCCGTGTCAGTGGATGCGCATTATAGGGATGCGAAGAATTAACGCAAGCACTTTTTGTAGAAAACTACTAAAAACTTACCTTTCGCGCAAAAAACAAGCTAAAGGCAGTAAAAAACATAGTTTACTGTATAAAATACAGCCAACTTTTCTCGAGAGGATCTTAAGTATTATCGAAATTAGGTAATACGCAAGTTTTTTTAAATAAAAAAGCGCCTGTATTTAAGTGGCGCTTTTATCAATCAACACTAGATTTAGTACAATATACTATATAATTTACGGCGATACTTAGAAGCAAGTGCATCACCATCAGGTAAGGAGGCAATGATTTCTAGGTATGTTGGTTTTGCATCCGCGTAATTTAGATCTTTTTTAAGCACAGTAAATAACATCTCAAGTGCTTCTTCTTTGCGACCTGCAATGTTTAAGGCATTGCTTAGCTCTAGTTTTATCTCAAGATCATTTGGATATTTTTCTACTTTCGCTTGTAGTGCTTTTATTTCTGGTGAATCTGTTGCTGCTAACGCTTGTTCACATTTAGCTTGGATATTTGTGAAATACGCATCACGTTCATTTTCTGCAACCGAATCTAATAATGCTTGCGCATCATCTAGCTTATGAATTTGAATACAGATATCAGCTAATACTAACTTTACACGAGTATGGTTTGGATCTAGCTCGTATGCCTGCTTTGCATAACTAAATGCATTATTTAAATCCTGATTAATTAACGCTTGTTTAGCTTGCTCAAGTAATAATTCATGTTGTGCGGGTAAATGCTTTGCTAACGCATCACGAATTTGCTGTTCTGTTTGAGCACCAGGTAACATATCAACAGGCGCTGAGTCTTTTAACATCACAAGAGTGGGTAGTGCTTGCAAACCTATTTGCTGTGCAAGTTGACTTGCAAGTGCCTGCTCAACATCACAATCTAACGTTGCTACTAATAAATGTTCACCATATTCGTGTGCGATCTTCTCTAAAATAGCAGCTTGTTGATGACACTCTGGATTTTGTGCAGAGTAAAAAGTAAGTAACACTAATTTTTCAGCGGACGTTTCACCCAGTGCTTGCTGCAAATTTTGCGGGGTAAGATTTATCATATTATTCATTTGATTGATTGCACTATATAAGTATTTAAGTTTTGATATAGTGGCAAACATAACAATTACAAGTCCTACGGGTCGAGGTCATTATGAAATTATCTGCTATTTCTGCAGCTTTATTACTTCTTAGTCCATTCGCGCAAGCAACAACGCTCGATTTAAATCTTCAAAAAACCATGCCTGAGATTGAAGAGCTCTATTTAGATTTGCATCAATCTCCTGAGTTGTCATACCACGAAAAGAAAACAGGCCAAAAGTTAGCAAAGCAATTAAAACAACTGGGCTTTACTGTTACAGATAATGTGGGTGGTTACGGCGTTGTTGGGATATATAAGAACGGTGATGGCCCTACGGTCATGATCCGCACTGATACTGACGGCTTACCAATTGTTGAACAAACTGGTAAGCCATACGCCTCTAAAGTAACTGTTACTAATGATGCTGGTGCAACCGTTGGCGTAATGCATGGCTGTGGTCATGATATTCACATGAGTTCATTTATTGGCGCAGCCCAACAGTTAATGACACACAAAGATCAGTGGCAAGGCACTTTAATGATGGTGGCACAGCCAGCAGAAGAAGTAGGAGGCGGTGCAAAAGCCATGCTGAAAGAGGGGCTATTTACTAAGTACCCTACTCCAGACCATGTTATTGGTTTACATGTTAGTGCCAGTGTTCCTGCTGGCAAAGTTAGCATGAAAACAGAATATACGATGGCAAGCGTTGACTCTGTTGATATTACTGTAAAAGGTAAAGGCGGTCACGGTGCCTACCCACACACAACAATAGACCCTGTTGTAATTGCTTCACGTATTGTGTTGGCGCTGCAAACTATTACTAGTCGCGAATTGTCACCACTTGAACCATCGGTTATCACGGTAGGTTCTATTCACGGGGGCTCTAAACACAATGTCATTTCAGATGAAGTAAAACTGCAATTAACACTGCGTAGCTATAACCCTGAAGTACGCTTGCAACAAATCGCTGCGATTAAACGAATTTCTAAAGGCATCGCATTAAGTGCCGGACTTGATGAAAGCTTAGCTCCTGAAGTATTTGTGCATGAAGATGAATCAATTCCTTCGACTTACAATAACCCTGCACAAACCAATGTAGTGCGTTCAGCAATTGCTAATGCTATTGGTGAAGACAATGTACTTGAAACTGAAGCTGTAATGGCTGGTGAAGACTTTGGTCTATACGGTCGTACAGAACAAAACGTACCAATTACTTTGTTTTGGTTAGGCGGTGTTGAACCGAGTCAATATGATGCAGCAATGCAATCTGGCGCAACATTACCGTCTTTACACTCAAGTAAGTTTGCACCTGATTACAAGAAGGCGCTCCCGACTGGGATTACTGCGATGAGTAATGCCGCGGTTGCCCTGTTCAACAAAAACTAGTTTAGGCTGACTTAGCTCTAGGCTTAGCTTTTCTTTTAAAACGTCGCTTTTGCGGCGTTTTTGGTAATTGGGAAAATACTTGACTGTCGCACTGCTTTGCTTGCTCAACTAAAGCATGCAGCTCTGCCAGTAATGGCGTTAAAAACTGCTGATAACTCATGTGTTGCTCAGCTATATTCCCTAATGATGCTTCCCACTTAGCTGTTAAATCAGGGCTAGCAAGCTGCTCTGGTAATGTACTAATGAGTGCTTTTCCTGTTGCCGTTGCTAAAATGTTTTTACCCTGACGCTCTAAAAAGCGGCGCTTAAATAAAAGCTCAAGAATACCTGCCCGTGTAGCCTCAGTGCCTAAGCCATCGGTTTCTTTAAGGATCTTTTTAATTTCAGGATCTTTCACATACCGGCTGATGCCTGTCATAGCACTTAATAAGGTAGCATCAGTAAAATGCGCTGGCGGTGTCGTCATTTTGTCTATCACTTCGCCTTGATTGCAATGCAGCAACTGACCTTTTTCAAGAGCAGGCAAGGTTTGCTCATCTTTTAACTCTGTTTTGCCCATCAATGTTTTAAAGCCTAGGCTAACATCTTGTTTAGCAGCTGCTTTAAAAAGCCCACCTGCAATTTCAACCGTTACTTTGGTTTCGTTAAATACATAGTCTGGATAAAACTGGATTAAATAATGACGACAGATCAACCGATAGACTTTTTGTTCATCACTATTTAATGTTGCTGAGCGAAGTTGTTTTTCGGTAGGTACTATCGCATGGTGAGCTGCAACTTTGCTGTCATTAAAACATTTACTACGCTTGCTCGTATCAGCTTGCTTACAAGCTTCACTTGCTTGCCCTTCATTATTAGCAATAGCAGCAATAATTTTAGCTGCATCTTTATGATGCTCTTTTGGTAAATAGCGATTATCTGATCGAGGATAAGTAATTAACTTATGACGTTCATATAAACTTTGACAGGTATCGAGCACCTTTTGCGCAGGCATTGAAAACGCTTTAGCCGCATCGATTTGTAAAGCTGATAAGTTATAAGGTAGCGGCGCTTGTTGCTTTTTTTGCTTCTGCTCAAGCTCAACTACTTTAGCTGGCAGATTAGTTATGCGTGACACAACATTTTCAGCAAGTCCTCTATGTAATACCCGCCCTTCTTCATCTTGATAAGGTTCGCATGCTTTGCTTGGCTGCCATTTAGCAGAAAAAGTTTGCTGCTGCTCAGTTTCAAGATGAGCTAATACTTCATAAAAAGGTTTTGCTACAAAGTTCGCTATTTCATTATCACGATTTACAACTAAGCCTAAAATAGGTGTTTGTACCCGCCCAACAGATAACACATTACCAAATCCAGCTTTTTGCCCAGCTAGCGTATAAGCTCGCGTTAAATTCATACCAAATAGCCAATCAGCACGCGAGCGAGCTAAAGCAGATACACTTAAGGGAATAAAATCGCGATTCGATTTTAAATTATTAAGTGCTTTTTTAACTGCACTTAAGTTTAAATCGCTGATTAAGAGTCGTTGAATTTGCTGTTTTTTAGCTTGGCTTAGTTTGACCTGATCAATTACTTCATCAACCAATAGCTGGCCTTCACGGTCAGGGTCACCTGCATGAACTATGATACTTGCCTGCTTGATCAGCTTTTTTAATACAGTGAGTTGTTTACGGGTTTTTGCTTTAGGTTTTAATTGCCATTGTTCTGGCACGATAGGTAAGTGCTCAAATCGCCACTTTTTAAAACTTGCATCGTAATCATCGGGCTCTGCTTGTTCAAGCAAATGCCCTACACACCAAGAAACACAATCACCATTAGCAAGCTCTATATAACCATCCTGTTTTTTCTGTGGTTTTGGCAGCGCATCTGCAATGGCCCGTGCTAGGGAGGGTTTTTCGGCAATGTAAAGTTTCATAAAGTAACACTAAATACTGTTTTTATAAACAGTAGTCTAGCACAGGATTTTTAACTTAGGAATCGCTTAAGCTTGCTGACTTCGTCGAGTAAAGAGATAGATAAGTGGTAGGTAACAAACGACCACAGTACCAATATTGATTAGCGGTAGCAGGGTCTTATACATGTAGGTACTGTATGATAAATCCCAAAGATGGCGGTCGACCAAACGGAACAGTTGTAAAATTGGCGCCATAATAACAACAAGTTGTCCCAACACACTTTGCCATAAGTAGACTTTGTCTTTAATACCTAAATAAGCAATGATTGCCATCCAAGCAATATCATTAAAAGCCCAGACTACATAGCGCCAGATATAAATGTCATCAAATTCTTTTAAAGCAGAATAAATAAGAGTTCCATAAAGGAAAAAAGCAGCAGTAATAACAGAGAAATAAAAAGCAGGCCAATCTTTACGAAGATAAAAAATAATAATAGCTGGGCTCAAAATGAACACCCAGCTATTGCTTAAGATAACTCTAATTTCTACAAACCAGTCAGGCAAAATGTAGCGCCTTAATCAGTTTTATCGTCATCACCGCCATCACCATTGCCTGGCATATAGCTATATTTATCAACTTTTTTCATTTGTATACTCCATTACATCTGTTAATGAAGTTTCACTTTAATTGATTTATTGCCTCACATCAATAGGCTCAGATTCATGCGCCTTACCTTGCATAATAGAGATCTCGACTCGTCGGTTACGCCTACGATCTTCATCGGTTACATTCGGTACTAGTGGCCTTGTTTCTGCGTGACCTACAACCATCATACGAGATTTATCAAAACCGGGGGCCTTTTCCATTTCGCTAGCAACTGCAACAGCACGTTTTGACGACAAATCCCAATTGTTTGTATAAAGCTCATTCGATACTTGGAAATCATCTGTATGCCCTGACACGGTTATTTCACCCGGCACATCTTTTAACAGCGTAGCAATATCACGAATGATAGGTTTAAACCTAGGCTGTAAGAAAGCACTGCCTGATGGGAATGAACCATTCTCACGAATGCGAATGATAATTTGCTGACCTAGTGACTCAAGTTCAATCGCGCCATCCATAATTTGCTGCTCAAGCTGTTGGGCAATTTTCTTCACAAGCTCATTCGTTTGCTCTTGATCTGCTGCAGAAATTGACTGCTCCATTGCTTGTTGCTGAGCAGTGCTTTGTGATTCCCCACCACGCTTATTACCACGCTGTTCTTGACGACCACCTGCAGAGCTTTCATCACCAGCCTGAAACTCGAGCATTTGTTGTGTCATCTCTACGGTTTGTTGTTGAATTGTCTCGATAGGAGTAGGTTCAGGTTTGCCCGGAGTGAACTCCATTGCAATGACCGAGGTCCCTTTTGGAATATCTTTTACTTCAATTTTATTTTGTACACCAAAAGCAAACTTCATTGAACCTGCTATCTGCTTAAATTTAAGAACATCCATTTCCGAGAAAGCAAGCAAGAGTACAAAGAAGCACATTAATAGCGACATTAAATCTGCGAAGGTTCCCATCCAGGCAGGTAACCCCGGAGGTGGACATTTGCACTCTTGATCTGACATGCCCTACTCCTCGGTATCGACTTTACGTTTTGATTCAGCTAAATAGTTTTTCAAGATGCCTTCAATTACTTTCGGGTTTTGACCATCTTGAATACCCAGTACCGCATCAAGAATTAAACGTTGGTTGAGGGCTTCTTCATCTTTACGCAGCTCTAGTTTTACCTGAATTGGAATTGCAACAACGTTTGCCAAAAAAGCACCATAAAGTGTTGTTAAAAGAGCTACAGCCATTGCAGGACCAATTGCTTTTGGGTCATCCATGTTAGATAACATTGCAACCAAGCCAATTAGCGTGCCTATCATCCCCATCGCAGGAGCGATATCGGCAAGCGACTTAAATAAGCCTGCACCAAGTTCATGGCGAGTAGCGGTGAGGGAAATATCTTTTTGCAGTGTGGCACGAACTACATCAGCATCATGACCATCCACTAACATATCAACCCCTTTGCGCATAAAGCCATTAGGGATTTCGGCTTCTTCTAATGCTAAGAAACCACCTTTACGTGCTGAGTCAGCTAATTCTACTGCTTTTTCAATTAATTCTTCTGGCGATTCAATTTTGAACATAAAGGCTTTTGCAGCGACCTTACCAATGCCCAAAAACTGCCCCATAGTGAAGTTCGATAACACGATAAAAATCGAACCACCAAATACAATGACCACCGAAGGCGTGTTATAAAACATTGCAACTTGGCCGTCACTACTTAATACCATCGACATAGCAATTAAGCCTATGGCACCAAGAATACCTATTATGGTTGCTAAATCCACATACCCCTCCAGAGGAACAAATACACGACACCAACGGCATCAAATTTTTATTATTAACTGCTTATCGGCAAGCAATTGAATTACTTAAATCATTAAATGAATTAATTTTATTTTAATGTAAGATTTTTAAGCTACAAGTTGCCGCTACTTCTAAAACCGTAAAAATAGCATATTGATTTCCTTTTATGCGCAAAAAAACACATCATTCTTTGACCTAGTTTAGCATTCCCCCTAAAATTGGCCTCACTTTCTATTAGCTATCGAGGCCACTATGGCAACAAAGAAACCAGAAAACTTGAGTTTTGAAGAAGCACTGGATGAATTATCTAAGATTGTTGCACAAATGGAGCAAGGTGAACTGTCTTTAGAACAATCGCTAAAACAGTTTGAGCGTGGTATAGCGCTTGCGAATGCCTCATCTGGAAAATTACAACAAGCCGAACAAAAAGTGGCCATATTAATGGGTAACGATAGCCAAGCTCCTCTTAGCAACTTTGACTCAAACTTGGACTAATTAAGTGCAATTAAAAGAACAATTACAACGCGCTCGAGAAGACGTTGAAGCACATTTAAATCGCTATTTCGAACTGCCACTAAACACTGAAAAAACCATTAAAGAAGCCACTCATTACGGCGTTTTAAATGGTGGTAAGCGCTTACGTCCTTACCTCGTTTATGCGACGGGCCGCATGATGGGAGCTGACAAAGCTGACCTTGATATTCTTGCCGCTGCTATTGAGTGTATTCATAGCTACTCATTAGTTCATGATGACCTACCAGCAATGGATGATGATGACTTAAGACGTGGCCGCCCTACTTGTCATATTGTTTATGGTGAAGCGCAAGCTATTCTCGCCGGTGATGCTCTTCAAACATTAGCATTTGATTTAATTGCTAACCATCAGTTTGCAGTACCTACGACACAACAGGTAAGAATGATCGCCTCGTTAAGCAAAGCCTCAGGTATAGAGGGTATGGTAGGTGGTCAGGCACTTGATATTGAAGCTACTGATAAAGCAATTACAGTCGAAGAACTAGAACGTATTCATCAACTTAAAACTGGCGCATTACTCAACTGTGCAATCACCTTGGGGGCTTTGGCCGCGCCGCAATGTGATGAGCAAACGTTAAAGCAGCTTAATTTGTTTGGTCAAGCAATTGGTCTGGCTTTTCAGGTACAGGACGATATTCTCGATGTAGAGGCAGACACCGAAACGTTAGGCAAACCGCAAGGTTCAGATATTGCGGCCAATAAAGCGACCTACCCTGCATTATTAGGTATGGCAGGCGCTAAGCAAAAAGCACAAGACTTATTGGCTCGGGCTCATAAAGCACTTGAGGCTATTGATTACGACACCCGCGAGCTGGCAAGCCTTGCTAGCTATATTGTTGAGCGTAATTATTAACGTCTAAAAAAGAAAGACAAAATAACTAAAAAATCAGAGCAGCAATGGGCTATAATGCACTCTGGTTAGCGAAGGATGTATATAAAATCATGACACTTGATAGTAGCAAGTATCCATTATTAAGTTTGGTTGACGAACCAGCACAACTGCGTGATATTGCGCAAGATAAGTTACCTGCGTTTAGTAAAGAGTTACGCGAATACCTGCTTAATTCAGTTTCGCAAAGTAGTGGTCATTTAGCATCAGGTTTAGGTACTGTTGAGTTAACAGTGGCCCTTCATTATGTCTATAACACCCCTGAAGATCGTTTAGTATGGGATGTGGGTCATCAAGCATACCCGCACAAAATCTTAACGGGTCGCCGTGACCAAATGCATACTATCCGTCAAAAAGACGGTTTACACCCTTTCCCATTCCGTGAAGAAAGCCCTTACGACACCTTCAGTGTTGGTCATTCAAGTACTTCTATTTCTGCAGCGCTCGGCATGGCTATTGCCGCTGAAAAAGAAGGTAAAGATCGTAAAACGGTTGCTGTTATTGGCGATGGCGCAATTACTGCTGGTATGGCATTTGAAGCGATGAACCACATGGGCGATGTAAACCCTAACGTGTTAATTATCTTAAACGATAATGAAATGTCGATTTCAGAAAACGTAGGTGCCCTAAACAACCACTTTGCACGTATTTTGTCTGGTAGCTTCTACACCAATATTCGCGAAGGCAGTAAAAAACTTCTTTCGGGTTTACCGCCAGTGAAAGAACTTGCCAGCCGCATGGAAGAACACCTAAAAGGTATGGTCATTCCGGGCACATTCTTTGAAGAATTAGGCCTAAATTACATCGGCCCAATCGACGGTCACGATGTCAATATGTTGGTCGATACCTTACGTAATATGCGTAACCTTAAAGGCCCTCAGCTACTGCATATTAAAACGCAAAAAGGTAAAGGTTATAAACCTGCTGAAGCGGATCCAATTGGTTACCATGGCGTACCAAAATTTGATCCGAGCATGTCTAAATTACCAAAATCAAAACCTGGCGCTGCCACATTCTCAAATGTGTTCGGTGACTGGCTTTGTGATATGGCAGCACAAGATGACAAGCTAATGGCGATTACTCCTGCTATGCGTGAAGGCTCAGGCATGGTTCGTTTTTCTAAAGAGTACCCAGCGCAATACTTTGATGTAGCAATTGCTGAGCAACATGCTGTAACGCTTGCAGCTGGTTTTGCTTGTGAAGGACTGAAGCCTGTTGTTGCTATTTATTCAAGCTTTTTACAACGTGCGTACGACCAACTTATTCACGATGTGGCATTACAAAACCTACCGGTTTTATTTGCTATTGACCGTGCCGGGATTGTTGGTGCTGATGGTGAAACTCACCAAGGTGCTTACGATTTAAGCTTTATGCGCTGTATTCCTAATATGATTATCATGGCACCAAGCGACACTAATGAGTGCCGCCAGATGCTGTATACAGGTTACCAATGCAATCAGCCTGTTGCCGTACGATACCCACGTGGTAGCGCAGGCAATTGTGATGTTGAATCAACAATGAGTGCGATTGAAATTGGTAAGGCGCGAAGTATCAAACAAGGTAGTAAAGTGGCAATCTTGTCATTTGGTACGCTACTAGAAAACGCCAAATCAGCTGCTGAAGAGCTTAATGCAACAGTGATTGATATGCGCTTCATTAAGCCTCTTGATACAGAGACTATTAGCGAGTTGTTGAGTAGCCACGATGTAATTGTTACCCTAGAAGACAACGCCATTGCTGGCGGTGCGGGTTCTGCTGTGAATGAGTACTTAGCTGCAATTAAAGCAAATGTGACTATCTTGAACTTAGGTATTCCAGATGAATTCATTAAGCATGGTACTCAAGACGAAATGCACGCAGAAATGGGCTTAGATGCAAACGGTATCTTAACTAGCATCAAAGAGTTTATGGCCTAAGCCGTACACTAATAAAACTAAAAAGGAGCCTTAAGGCTCCTTTTTTGTCATCGTTTATATTAGCGCATCCAAACCTTAATATCAGCAAGACCTGTTTCTTGAAGAACACCCAGTTGTTTATCAACATTATTATTTTGCTCAAACTCAAAAGCATCTAATTGTTCATCAAAGGTAATATTTGCAACGCCATCACCACCGCGCTTTTTCACTTGGTGTAGCGCGATATCAGCTAAATTAACAGACGTTTCCCAGCCAATCACTTGACCACCCAATAAAGGTAATGGATAGAAAGACCAGCCAATAGACGCAGTGATGGTGGTCGATTCCCCATTTGGTAGCCTAAATGGGTTTGCTGCAATTGCTTCACACAAGTCAGCAACATAATTGTCTATAGCTGTACGTTTGAAATCACGTAATAAGAGTAAAAACTCATCGCCACTCCAGCGTGCGACATAGTCTGAGCCTTGTGTCCGGCTATTCAACAATGTCGCCATTTGCTGTAAACAACTATCGCCTGCAAGTGGTCCATAGGAATCATTGATGCGGCTAAAGTTATCAAGGTTAATTATCAGTAGCACCAACGACTTACCCTGTGCTTGCAATGATTGCGAATTACGTTGGAAATGTTCAATATCTTTAGGGAGCTGATCAAACAAGAAGCGACGACTACGAAGCCCCGTTAGCTCATCTGAGTGACTGACTAACTTAAGCTGAGAATTTACTTGATTGAGCTTATCGTTGGCTTCACGAAGCTCTACGGTGCGCTCTGTTACTAAGCTTTCAAGTGCTAATTGTTTACGCTTCTCTTGCGCCCTAAACACCCAAAACACGAGGTAGAACAGTAAAATAAAACTACTTGTGATCAAGAGTCTAAAGTAAATGGTCTCGTCAAAGCGACGTGGAACAACGAATGTGTACTCGGTACGACGAGCCTTTTGCCAATCTTCACCACCACGTTTGGCTTCAAGCTGAAACAAAAATGCCCCCGGCGGTAAATTTGTATAAATAGCCTCACGGCGGGTGTTTGCATAGCGCCAATCACTGTCTAAACCACTCAGTCGATATCTAAACTCAATACTTGAAGGAGCAAAATAATCAATTGCGGTATATTTGATTGTCACATCGCGCTCATCAATTTGTAGCTCAGGTTTATCACCTAAAGTAGCGGTACTTAAGCTTCGCAGCGGCGTAATAATACTTTCAATACGCGGCTTAAGCGCTTGCACACCAAAAAGCTCAACACTCTTAGGTATTTCAACTACCCCTTGTAAGCTTGGGTACCAAATAGAGTTACCTGTGTCTGCTACAGCATCATGGCCAAGACCAGCACAGCACTGACTGGCTTTACCATCTAATTGTCGGTCAAATGATGAGATCACTTGCTCTACTTTTAAGCTCTCTATATCAGTACCAAATTGCTCTACCGGCATGCGGTAAACGCCCTTCATGGTACTTACCCAAATACGTTTTAACTGTTTGTCATAAACAAGGCTGAAAATCGAGCCGTACGGTAGGCCGTCTGTTGCATCAAGTTGACGCCACTGACCTTGGGTGCTGCGATAAAATAAACCATCGTTAAGAGAGCCAATTAATATCCCCACCCCTTCAATATTTAAAATACTGGTGACATAAGCGCTTTCTAAACTGGTTTGGTCACCAATTTTTTCAATACCACGGTCAGTAAAGTAATAAGCCCCTTTACTGGTACCTATTAAGCCAAAATTTTGCTCATCAAGCACATAGGTAATAAATTTACTGCTCAAGAACGCATTGTAAGCAAAAGGTGTTAAGCCACCGTAACTTAAACGGTACATACCGCGACCAGTACCGAGCCAAAAACCGCCTTTACTAGAACGGCTAATTGCGAATACAGGGTTATCGCGCAGTGCTCGTCCTGGCACTGTATACAAGGTTTGATTCTCATAGTAAAAAACACCGCGACCTGTAGCAATGTATAAGCGATCACCATCAAACTGCAAATCGTGAACTGCAGCCCGACCAAACTGATTACTTGGTATTTGATTTACAAAATTCTTATTGTAATCGAAGTAGCCGACACCACTGCGGTTAGCCACCCATAGTTTGCCATCAGGTGCTTGGCTAATCGCCATCACCGCTTCTGTCATATTTGAAATAGCTGAGTGGCGCTCAATACGCCCTTCGTGAGCAAGCCATAACCCCTCACTGAAACTTGCCAGCCAAATATTATTTTGATTATCACGGAAAATATCTGCAAACCAAATACTTTGATCAAGCTGACTTGGCTCAACCCATTGCCAGTCCCCAGAGTTATCTCTAAAGAGTAAACGGCCATAAGTTGAAATCCACAACGCTCCATCTGAGTCGCTCATAAACTTGTAAACGGCAGAGTTACTCGCGTTAGGAAGTGGGAATGGACGCAGCTCGTCATCTAAATCAAGAAAGTAGGCACCAAGCTCAGAGGCAAGGTATAAATTACCCTCAAGCCACGCCATATCATGAATGATGGTTTGCGCTAGGCGCTCAGGTAGAGAGACTTTTGCGGTAAGTTCTAGGCGCAGCTTTGCAAAATCAGATGAAGTATTAGTTAAACGCAATAAGTGACGCTCGTTAACCAGCCAAATACCTTCTGGCGACAGCGCCATTTGGCTCACTGAACCAACTATTTGCGTGATTGCCGTAGCATTTGATACTGGCACGACTAACGCAGAGTTTTGGTTTAGGGTGACTTGATTTCGTGCAACATAATAAAGGCCGTTGGCTGCAATCCAGATACTGCCTTTAGAGTCTTCAAGAATGTCGCGTACTGGGCCTTTAACATTAAAGGTTTGCGACATCATCGTTCTTGGATCGAGGGTTACTATCCCGTTTTTAGTGCCAACCCAAAGTAACCCCGTACTATCAACTAATAGCTTGTTAATACCATTACTTGGCAAGAAATCACTATTTTGTGTGTTGAAGTTGGTGAAAGTATTACCATCAAAGCGACTCAAACCGAACTGAGTACCCAGCCACATGTAGCCTTGCTCGTCTTGAGCTATGCTCTTAAGAGATTGAGATGGCAAGCCGTTTTGGATATTCCATTGTTTGACGACGTAGTCAGTAATAGATGCAAACGCAGGCATACTGCATAACACCAACAAACAGACAACTAAAAATCGCATCATATACTTGCCACCAAGTAACACTGTATTAATCGTTTAAAAGGGTAAATAGCCAGCTTTAAACAAAGCCTGTACACAAATTAATGAAAAAATACCTGCTAAAATATCATCAGCCATGATGCCCAAGCCACCGTGTAAACGCCTATCGAGAATACGAATAGGGCCTGGTTTAGCGATATCAAAAAAGCGGAACAATAAAAAACCAACTAACAATGACTGCCAACTAAGTGCAGCACCAATCATGGTGATATAATAACCAGCAACTTCATCCCAAACAATGGCAGGATGATCATGCACCCCTAAGTCATCTGCTGTTTTACCACAAGCCCATATACCAAATACGCTGATCACAATTGCAAATACAATCTGTAACCATAGCGGAAAGTACATGGTTGTAAAAATAAATGGTAATGCAGCAAAAGTACCAAAGGTGCCAGGTGCTTTAGGTGCTAGGCCTAAACCAAAACCCAAACCAAATAATTGATGTGGGCGTTTTAAATTAAATAATCGGTTACTACTCAAACCGGCTCCTTTGCAAAGTGTTGAAACCCTTTACCTTGATAGTTAAATTTTTCACCATCAAGTAGTAGTTCAATTTCACTTTCGCCACTTTTTATTTGCCCAACACAGCTGGCTTCGACGCCATATTGACGAAGTTTCATATCAACCATGCTTTTATTGCTTTCAGGCACAGTAAAAAGTAATTCGTAATCGTCGCCGTAATTTAAAATATAGTCAAACTGTTCAGGGCGTGGAATTGATGCGCTGACAGCATCAGACACAGGTACTTTATCAACATGGATCACTGCACCGACTTGCGAAAGCGCCAATACATGACCTAAATCAGCTAATAAACCATCAGAGATATCTATGGCAGCTGAAGCCGCACCTCGTAATACCTGCCCAGCTGCAACTCGCGGAGTCGGGTAATCGAAACGATTGTTTAAATAACTCAAATGCTCAGGCGCGATGTCGAAACCTTGCTTACGTGCTTCGATAGCAACACCTGCATCACCCAGTGGCCCGGTCACATAAATCCAATCACCTACCTTTGCACCGCTGCGACGCAATGCTTTGCCTTCAGGCACAATACCTTTGGCACAAATAGTAATTGTGAGCGGACCTTGTGTAGTGTCTCCACCGATAATTTGCACATTAAAGTATTCCGCAATTTCATGCATACCTTCTGTGAACTGCTCAATCCATTCCATATTCACTTCAGGCAGGGTCAATCCTACTGAAATCCAGGTAGGTTCAGCACCCATTGCAGCCAAATCACTTAAGTTAACAGCTAACGCCCTATGCCCAAGGGCGCGAGGAGAAATGTCATCAAAAAAGTGTACACCTGCAACTAATGTGTCGGTTGTCACAGCTAATTGACAGTTTTCTGGCACAGTGACCAACGCACAATCATCACCTATACCAAGGTTTACATCACGACGGATGATACCGCGACCTTTAAAGTAACGGTTAATTAATTCAAATTCCTTCATTCACAAAAAAGCCGGCCCAAGCCGGCTCTCCTTTACGGGGCTACTTACTTACGCAGCTCTTTAACTGCTTTATCAAGTACACCGTTGACAAACTTATGGCTGTCTTCAGCACCAAACATTTTAGCAAGCTCAATACCTTCATTGATTGCTACTTTGTATGGAACGTCTTCACGGAATTTCAGCTCATAGCCAGACAGACGTAAAATTGCTTTTTCGACCATGTCTAACTCATCTGCTGGGCGTGCTAAATGTGGCGCAACGATTTCATCTAATTGCTTACAGTTAACAACAACACCGCGTGCTAGGTCTTTGAAATATTCGACGTCGATTTTAGTCACATCATTTTCAATTAACATTTGCTGTTCAATATCAGCAATTGGGTTACCGCTTAACTGCCAAGAGTATACGGCTTGAAGTGCTAAGATACGTGCTTTACGTCTTGCTGCTGGTTTCACAGAGATTCCTTAAACTTAAATTTTGTCTAACACATTAACCATTTCAAGCGCACCTAAAGCAGCTTCGCCACCTTTGTTACCCATTTTGGTACCTGCGCGCTCAATTGCTTGCTCAATGCTTTCAGTGGTTAATACGCCAAATGCAACCGGGATATCGTACTCAAGTGATACTTGTGCAAGACCTTTGTTTGATTCGCCAGCGACTAAATCAAAGTGTGGTGTACCACCTCTGATCACAACGCCTAGAGCGATGATTGCATCGTGTTCTTTCTTTGCTGCAACGCGTTTCGCTGCTAAAGGTAATTCAACGGCACCTGGTACGTAAACAACAGTAATGTCGTCGTCAGATACGCCACCTGTGCGCTTAAGCTCATCAACAGCACCTGCTAATAGGCTGCTACCAATAAAGTCATTAAAGCGAGAAATGACAATGGCAAACTTTTTGCCCGGTGCGTATTTGTTACCTTCAATAATTTTCATTTAATAACCCTAAAAAATAAGTTTAAGCGGTTGCGATTGCGCAAAAATTACGGCGCATAATACCACAAAAATATAAAAGTAGCCTAGTTAACCTGAACTCTGGCTAATAAATCTAACTCTAGTGGCCACTCGTAACGCTAACCGCATTGAATTTAAATAAAATTACGAGTAAACCTCTTAATTAAATTACGCGTTAATTAAGATTGCGGCTCAACGTAGTCAACCACTTCTAAGTGGAAACCTGATAGTGCATGGTATTTTTTCGGACGGCTCATTAAGCGCATTTTTTCAATACCTAAATCAGCCAAAATCTGCGAGCCCACACCGACAGTACGCGATGTCCCTTGGAATTTACGATGATTTACATTTTCACCCGCATCTTCGGCAGCAAATGCTTTTACCATTGCTTCAAGGTCTTCAGTTGATTCTTGCTTACCCAAAATAACCAGCACGCCATTGTGTTCTGCAATGTAAGCCATCGCATCCGATAAGCCCCAACTGCGATCAGCACTACGATCAGATAATAAAATATCATTGAAGGTACTTTGTAAGTGAACACGAACAAGCGTTGGCTCTTCTTTCGATACTTCACCTTTTTGTAAAACATAATGAAGTTGACCATCGATGGTGTCTTTGTAGGTCACTAAATCAAACTCACCGTGATCTGTTGGCAGTTTACATTTAGCAACACGCTCAATGGTGGTTTCGTTTAGGTTTCTGTATTCGATTAAATCTGCAATAGTGCCAATCTTTAAGCCATGCTCTTTTGCAAAAATTTCAAGATCTGGACGACGTGCCATGGTGCCATCGGCATTTAAGATTTCAACGATCACAGACGAAGGCTCAAGACCCGCTAAACGAGCTAAATCACAACCGGCTTCGGTATGACCTGCGCGTGTTAACACGCCACCTGGTTGCGCCATAATTGGGAAAATATGCCCAGGTTGTACGATATCGCTCGGCACGGCACCTTTGGCAATAGCTGCTTGAACTGTACGTGCTCGGTCAGCTGCTGAAATACCTGTCGTTACGCCTTTCGCTGCTTCAATCGACATAGTGAAGTTAGTTGAAAAAGCAGCACCGTTATTTTTAACCATTAACGGCAAATCTAACTGCTGGCAACGCTCTTGCGTCATCGTTAAACAAATTAAACCACGACCGTGTGTTGCCATAAAATTGATAGCATCAGCACTGATATGCTCTGCTGCGATGATTAAATCGCCTTCATTTTCTCTGTCTTCATCGTCCATTAAAATAACCATTTTACCGGCTTTAATGTCATCGATAATTTCTTGCGCGCTGTGTAGATTCATAATGTGCCCATGAGAGTATGATTAATAGTGACGTATCTTTGCTTATTTAATAAAACCAGCTTGTGCTAACAAGCTCATTGATATGTCTGAACGGGAAGGTTGTTCGGCCCCTTTTATTAGGCGCTCTAAATAGCGAGCAATCTGGTCAACTTCTAGGTTCACCTGAGTACCCACTTGAAATTCTGCAATCGTTGTTTGCTCTGCGGTATGCGGAACAATAGTCAACTTAAAGCGGTTTTGCTCGACCTCGTTGACCGTTAAACTAATACCATCAATACATACCGAACCTTTGTAAGGAATGTACTTCATTAAATCATTGTCAGTACTTAGCCAGTACTCTGTTGCACGAGCATTAGGACTGATACTTTCTACAGTCGCAATACCATCAACATGACCAGATACTAAATGCCCACCTAAGCGAGAAAGTGGTTGCATGGCTTTTTCAAGGTTAACTGTTTGACCTTTTTTATAGTGAGCAAAGCCCGTTAAGCTGATTGTTTCGTTTGATAAGTCAGCACTAAAACCATCGCTATGTTTAGCGACAACCGTCAAACACACACCATTGGTGGCAATACTGTCACCGAGCTTAACGTCTTTCATATCCAAATTAGTGCTTTGAATACGAATAGCTAGGTCACCTTGCTTTTGTGTTAGTTCAACAATTTTACCTGTTGCTTCAATAATTCCAGTAAACATAGTGCTACTCTTTATTTTCAATGTGTGTGGCTTGCTTTGCTTTTGTCGCTGTTAAGCGAATATCGTCGCCAATCATCACTGTATCAGTAAAGGTCAGTTCAGTGATATCACTCATCATGGTAACTTCTGCAAAGTTTAGTAAGCTTTTGCCCATATCACCTATTAACTTAGGGGCAATATAAACAATGTATTCATCAATTAAATCTTGCTCAGCAAATGCACCGGCAAGGGTCGCACCTGCTTCGAGCCAAATATGGTTAAATTGCAGCTCAGCAAGACGCTTTAAAACCGCTGATAGATCAACTTTATTATTAACTGCTGGTACAACTTCGTGTTTAACAAAGTGAGGCCATTGATACTGTTTATCAAGCGATGTAGTGAAAATAATCACCGGACTTTCAATGCTAAATAATGCAAGTTCAGGCGTTAACCTATTTTGTGAATCAATAATCACACGGGTAGGTTGACGCAAAGGCAGTGACGTTGGCATATCAAATGGCAGCTCATCAATGCGTACATTAAGTTTGGCATTATCGGTCATAACCGTATCTGCACCAGTGAGTACCACGCAACTTTGGGCACGAAATGCTTGCACATCTTGGCGCGCTTTAGGCCCTGTAATCCACTTACTTTGGCCATTATTTAGCGCAGTTTTACCGTCTAAACTGCAAGCCATTTTACAAATCACATATGGCAACCCAGTTTCCATGCGCTTTAAAAAGCCTTTGTTTAAATCGCGCGCTTGTTGTTCAAGTAAACCTGATGCTACAGCGATACCTGCATCAGCTAAAATCTGTAGACCGCGACCACTCACCGCTGGGTTTGGGTCGACCATGGCAGCTATAACTTTGCTAACACCCGCAGCTTTTAAACCTTCGGCACAAGGCGGTGTGCGTCCATAATGACTACAAGGTTCTAAAGTCACATATGCGGTGGCACCTTTTGCATTGTCGCCAGCCACTGCCAGAGCATTAACTTCAGCATGGCCCTGCCCTGCTAGTTGATGAAATCCTTCACCGACTATTTCGCCATCTTTAACCAGTACACAGCCAACATTAGGGTTTGGTGTTGTAGTAAAACGACCTTGTTTAGCAAGCTCTATGGCACGTGCCATATAAGCCGTATCAAGTTCTGTGAATGACATAGTTAATCACCTAAACGAGCGATTTCTTCACCAAACTCGCGAATATCTTCAAAAGAACGGTAAACTGATGCAAAGCGAACATAAGCCACTTTATCTAGTTTTTTTAGTGACTCCATAATGCACTCACCAATTAAATGGCTAGAAATTTCACGTTCACCCGTGGCACGAAGCTGAGATTTAATAATGTTGACCACTTCATCGACCTGCTCTGTGCTGACAGGGCGTTTTTCTAGCGCACGATGCAAGCCATTGAGTAATTTGTCTTCATTAAATGGTTCACGACTACCGTCTTGCTTTATGACTCTTGGCATCACAAGTTCTGCGCCTTCAAAGGTGGTAAAACGTTCGTGACATTCATTACATTCACGTCGACGCCTAACCTGGTGGCCGCCGCCAACAAGTCGAGAATCAATTACTTTAGTATCTTTTGCGGTGCAAAAAGGACAATGCATAGAGTTCAGCTTCCGTTTATTAAAAACAAAAAAGGCCGCTTATTAAGCGGCCTTTATAATAGCAAAAAACAACGCTATTGTTATCTTAATTACGGTTCAACCAATAATTAAGCGTAAACTGGTAATTTTTTACAGATAGCTTTAACTTTCTCTTTTACTTCAGCTTGTACAGACTCATCATTGATGTTGTCTAGTACGTCACAGATCCAGCCAGCAAGCTCTTTTGACTCTGCTTCTTTGAAACCACGGCGAGTAATAGCCGGAGAACCAATACGAAGACCAGACGTTACGAACGGTGAACGTGGGTCATTCGGAACTGAGTTCTTGTTTACAGTGATGTTAGCGTTACCTAGTGCAGCGTCAGCATCTTTACCTGTGATATCTTTATCGATTAGGTCAAGAAGGAATAAGTGGTTGTCTGTTTTACCAGAAACAACTTTGTAGCCACGCTCTTGAAGAACTTCAACCATAGCTTGAGCGTTCTTTACCACTTGAGCTTGGTACGCTTTAAATTCTGGTTGTAATGCTTCTTTGAAAGCAACTGCTTTAGCAGCGATGATGTGGCATAAAGGACCACCTTGACCGCCAGGGAATACTGCGCTGTTTAGCTTTTTGTAGATTTCTTCATCACCACATGCAGAAACGATTAGACCGCCACGAGGGCCCGCTAATGTTTTGTGAGTTGTCGTAGTAACAACGTGTGCGTGAGGGATTGGGCTTGGGTATACACCCGCTGCGATAAGACCAGCAACGTGAGCCATATCTACGAATAAGTAGGCACCAACTTTGTCAGCGATTTCACGGAATTTAGCCCAATCAACGATACCTGAGTATGCTGAGAAACCAGCGATGATCATTTTTGGTTTGTGCTCTAATGCTAGCGCTTCAACTTGAGCGTAATCAATTTCGCCTGTTTCGTCATTTAGGCCGTATTGAATTGCATTGTACGTTTTACCAGAAAAGTTAACGTGTGAACCGTGAGTTAAGTGACCACCATGAGCTAAGCTCATACCTAGTACTGTATCATGCGGCTGAAGAAGTGCTTGGAAAACAGCTGCGTTTGCTTGTGAACCCGCATGCGGTTGAACGTTAGCGTAATCAGTACCGAATAATTCATTAGCACGGTCAATTGCTAGCTGCTCAACAACATCAACATGTTCACAACCGCCATAGTAACGTTTGCCTGGGTAACCTTCAGCATATTTGTTGGTAAGCTGAGAACCCTGCGCTTCAAGTACGCGTGGGCTACAGTAGTTTTCAGACGCGATCAGTTCGATGTGCTCTTCTTGACGAGCCGTCTCTTTAGTGATGGCTGCAAATAACTCTGGATCGAAATCCGAAATATTCATGCTACGTTCTAACATGGGGTCTCCTAAGGCAACGTGTATGGTATTTTTTGAAGGCTATATTGTACGCTTAAAACGCACTTTTGCCTATCTTGTAAAGATGAACATATTTAAACAGGGATTGAATTTATTTCACAGTGTTTTAATAATGATATTTTTTTATTGATACATAATAAAAATTTATAAATTTAAAACATTACATATATTTTTAAAATATGATTTAGCGTAAAAAGTTCATCATGCGTTTGCATATGGGCACAATGAAACTAAGCTTGTAATACAAACCCAGATCAAGGATGTTTTGAGTCAATGTTAGCCAAGCCCATTTATGAACTTGTTCCCTACTGCTATTTGTTTTTAGGTATTGCCTGTATCGTCATACCTCATGAGCTGCTCTACACACTCATTGGTATTGTGTTATTTTTGCTGGGTGCAAACATATGGCGAATGCGCTCAGAAGCACGAAGACGAGATCAAAAAAGTCAGCGAATTAAACAAAGAAGAGCGCGCTATTACTATGAATTTAAACCCTTTATTTTATTCATTAGTGCTCTGACTTTAACACAATGGACGCAAAACGAGATCATCTTATTAAGCTGCGCTTTGCTATGTTTTAGTGCGTTAGTGATAATTGCAATGCGATTATTGAACCGCCACAGCCATTCATTATCACATTAAAAAGAGCGGCAATGCCGCTCTTTTAATTACTTTAAGCTAGTTTATTTAAAAGCTCTGTTCTCAATAGTTGATAATCATGCTTGATGTCTTCTGCCAAACAAGGCTTAGCAAGAGCATCTGCTAGAGGCTTAGGCATTGCTAACTCAATACCTAAAATATCTTCAACACTTTCTTTAAATTTAGCAGGATGTGCCGTTGCTAAAAATATACCGGCACTGCCATCTGCTAAATTTTCTTTTAAGCCTTGGTAAGCAATCGCTGTATGAGGTTCTGCGATATAACCCGTTTGATGAATTTTTTTCATCACTTCTTTGGTTTCTTCTTCGCCAACACAACTTGAGTAAAAGTCATCATAGCTAAACCAATTATTATCTAACATAAATTGAACACGAGGCCAGTTATTCGGTTTACTCACATCCATTGCGTTCGATAATGACTCAAGCGTTTCGTTAGGTGCCCACTCTTTGTTTTGTAAAAAACGTGGCACAGTGTCATTTTGATTGGTTGTTGCACTCAATTTTGCGACAGGCATACCAAGTACTGCACCAATCATCGCAGCGCACACATTACCAAAGTTACCACTTGGTACTGAGATATGTGCCTTGCTACGCTTTTCTTTTGGCAACTGGGCTATTGCTTCAAAGTAATAACACACTTGAGCGACCAAGCGACTGATATTGATCGAGTTAGCTGAGTTAAGGCCAAGTTTTTGTTTTACTTCATCGTCTAAAAACGCATTTTTGACCATGCCTTGACAGTCATCAAAACTACCATCAACTGCATAGCAGTGAATGTTATTGCCAAGTGTGGTGAACAGTTTTTGCTGAGCTAATGAAATTTTACCTTTCGGATACAGAATAACTACATCAATATTTGGCTTGTTATAAAACGCATGGGCAACGGCAGCTCCTGTATCACCCGATGTTGCCGTTAAAATCGTTACTTTTTCGCCTTGGTTAAACTGCGCCAAACACTCAGCCATAAAACGACCACCAAAGTCCTTAAAGGCAAGCGTTGGACCATGAAAAAGCTCTAAGCAATACATGTCTTTTTCAACTTCAACCAATTTCACATCAAAGTTAAACGCATTTTGCACCATCTGTGCAACAGTATCGGCAGGCAGCTCATCACCAATCAGGTGTGATAAAATTTTGCTGCTACGGCTAACAAAGTCCAAATCAAGTAGCGCATCAACATCTTTGATAGGCGTTAAGCTATCAGGAAAAAAGACACCTTGATTACGCCCTAATCCCGTTTTTACCGCTTCAACAAACGACACCTGTTGTGATTCATCTTTTAAATTATGTAATTGCATGTTGTTTCCTTAAATTCTTTAAAGCTCTCGTGTGCCAAGCTGATCGAGTTGACAGATGTGGCTGAAACCCTGCTCATTAATGTAATTATCGTTCAGCCAAGCTGCGCATTTTTCTGCAGCATCTAAACTTTTACACACGGTAAATAATGTTGGGCCTGCACCCGAAATACTGACGATTTCGGCACCAAGCTCTGGTAATGCTTGTTTCGCTTCGGCAAAACCTTGGATAAGGGGTGCTCGATGCGGCTCAGCTATTTCATCAGTCATGATTGATAGCGCAGCATCAAAGCGTCCCGTTAGCAGTAAACTGCTAAAAGCCGAAAGACGTTGTGCAAATTCAACACTGTCATGCATTGATAATTGTTTTGGCAGTACTGAGCGTGCTTTTGCGGTATTTAGCGAAAAGCCAGGAAAAGCCGCCACGTAATACCATTGATTATCAACAGGTAACGAAATTGATTTATTGGGAATGAGTTCGCCAGTTAATTGCAAGCCACCTAAGTAGCATGGTGTGATGTTATCGTAATGACGGCCGCCACTAACCATAGCTTCAAAATCAGCCATCAATTCGATGAGTTGCTCTTGTGATAAATTGGTTTGTGCAAATTTATCAAGGGCTGCAAAGGCTGCCACCACAGAGCAAGCACTTGAACCTAACCCAGAGCCAATAGGTAGATTCTTTTTAAGTTCAAGTTTTACCGCTGGCATAGCAGGCGCAACGTGTTCTTTAAAGTGAATTAAACATTGATATGCTAGGTTTTCTTCTGCATTGGCAGGCAGTTTATGGGCATAGTCGCCAGAGCATACAAAAGTGTCTTGCTCAGCAGGACTTACTTCAACTACATCACCCAATAAAGTGCCATCGATGGGCGCTAAAGCAGCGCCTAATGCGTCAAACCCAACTGCAAAATTGCCGATAGAAGCAGGTGCATATACACGGATCATAACCTGCTCCTATCGTGTTAATGTTTTGAGGATGTCAGCAAATACACCTGCTGCTGTTACTTCAGCACCAGCACCATAGCCACGAATCACGAACGGACGTGGTTGATAGTATTGACTTAAAATTGCTAATGCATTTTCACCATCGCGAATATCATAAAGTGCGTGACTGCTATCGACAGCCTCAATACCGACTTTACAATGACCATTTTCAATTGTGCCTACATAACGTAGAACTTTACCTTCACTGGCTGCACTTTGAATGCGGTCGTTAAATTCAGCATCTAGACTAGGTAGCTTCGCCATAAACTCATCAACAGAGTCGCCTTCTGCAAACCCTTTTGGTAATACAGACTCTACTTCGATATCGCTCAGTTCTAACTCAAGACCTGATTCACGAGCGATAATCAACAGCTTGCGGGCTACATCTGTGCCCGATAAGTCATCACGCGGGTCTGGCTCAGTAAAACCACTTTCTTTCGCTTTTAATGTTGCTTCGCTAAGTGATAAACCATCCTGAAGCGCACCAAACATATACGATAATGAGCCCGATAGAATACCGCTGAACTTAATTAGTTCGTCACCTGCACCAAATAATGATTTGAGATTATCAAGTACCGGTAAGCCTGCACCTACGTTTGTTTCGTATAAAAACTTACGGTTATTCTTTTGTGTCGCTGCAACTAAATCTTGGTAGTACGCATACGAGCTAGTATTGGCTTTTTTGTTTGCCGCAACCACATGGAAACCTGCATTTAAGAAATCAACATATTGCGCAGCAAGTTTATCGGCTGAGCTACAATCAACAATTACAGGATTAATAAGGTGGTTTTGTTTTACAAATTGCTCAACTAAATTAAGGTCGAAGCCTTGTTCAGAGGCTGCGAGTTTATCCTGCCAACCATCAAAAGCGATACCTTCACTGTCTAGGTATAACTGTTTTGAATTCGCAACACCGTATAAATTAAGCTTGATATTACGCTTTTCGAGCCACGCTTGTTGACGCTCTAATTGCTGGATAAGCTCTTGCCCAACTAAACCACAACCAAGTAAAAACACGTCGATTGATGGGATGTGAGTAAAGAAGTTCTCGTGACACACTTTTACTGCGTCGTTGCATAGCTCACCGTCAATCACTGCTGAAATAGCACTTTCAGTTGAATCTTGTGCAATAGCTACAATATTCACTTGTGCTTGAGCTAATGAAGCAAAGAACTTGGCCGCTAAACCTTTGTGAGCACGCATGTTATCACCCACTAAAGTGACAATTGCAAGGTTACGTTGTACTTGTACTGGCTCGATTAAACCAGCTTGCGATTCTAATTCAAAGGCTGTTTGCAGTGCTTCAAGAGCTAACGATAAATCACTCTCATGCACACAAAAGCTGATACTAAATTCACACGAAGATTGAGTAATTAATACGATTGAGACATTGTCATGAGCCAAGGCATTAAATACTTTTGATGCCATCCCCACTTTACCCTTCATACCAGGCCCTGACACCGTCAACATAGCGAGGTTTTGTAAACTTGATAACGCTTTAACTGGCTCGTTAGATACACTGTCGTTACTGATCACAGAACCTTCGGCACGTGGGTTATGAGTATTTTTAATCTCGCACGGCACACCCGCTTTGGCACAAGGTAAAATCGTTTTCGGGTGCAATACTTTCGCACCAAAATAAGAAAGCTCCATCGCTTCTTTATAAGATAGCGAATCAACTTTAGAAGCTTTTTTAATATAACGCGGATCTGCGTTGTAAACACCATCAACGTCAGTCCAGATTTGGCATACATCAGCGTCTAAACACGCCGCAGCTATTGCAGCAGAATAATCAGAGCCATTACGACCAAGAGTAGTCAATTCACCTTGCTCATTCGCAGCAGTAAAGCCCGGCATAATATAAATAGTGCTTGGGGCAGCTTTTAACGCTTCTTGAAAACGTAATTTGCTTACATTAAGGTCAGCCTCTGCATCAATGTAGCCACCCACTGAAGCAATACATTCTGTTGCTTCTAAATAACGTGCATTGCTTTGTTTGAGCATACATTCCATTAGAGCAACACTAATACGCTCACCAAAGCTAATTACATAAGCGCGTACTTGATCTGGACAACATTTTAATAGCGCCACTCCATCAAGCTTATTTTTTAACTCACTTAAGTCTGGCCAGTTTGCTACTTGACCATAGTCTGCTTCTACCGCCGATTTTAGCTGCTCACAGCGATTGATTAAATTCTGCCACTGCTCACTAAAGTCTTGACCTTGTTCAGCTGTACTTGCCAATGCAACCAAAGAGTCTGTCATGCCACCCGGTGCAGATAGCACTAATAACATTTCATCTTTCAGTTCTTCTTTGACTAACTGAGCTACCTGTTGCAAACATGCGTAGTCGGCCAAGGACGACCCACCAAATTTTAATACTCGCATTATTTATGTTTCCTCATTCCATAAACGAAAAAGGCCTGTGTTCTAGTGAACACAGGCCTATAATTTTGTTGCACCTACCTATGCCACTATCCCGTAAGGATGATGGTTGTAATAATAATGGTCGTTGCGTGATTAAATGTTTTCATAGTCTGTAGACTGCCTTAAAAACAGCCAAGATGTCAACCCTTAAAAAAAGATAAATTATGCATTTAAATAATTTTAAAAGTTAACGAATACCAAATTTATGCAAAGTAGCTTTTAAGCGCACAATATCTATCGGTTTATCAATGAAGTCAATTGCACCCAACTTTACTACTCTTTGCTTCATTTCTGCTTGAATATCAGCCGAAATAACGATAACAAAGCATTCTATTTTTTCTGCCTTGATTGATTCGAGCACTTCGATCCCATCGATTTCTGGCATTGTTAAATCTAGGCACAGCAAGTCAAAACTTTGCTCTCTTAACAAGGCAAGCGCTTCTCGACCATTTGAGGCTTGTTGAATATCAGCACTGAGACAATCATCTAAACAGCGCACAACCTGTTTTCTGGCTATTGTAGAGTCATCACAGACCAGCACGGTAAAATTAAGATTATCCATGAAATAAAATCTTCGTTGTCACAATTACAACGTAAAAAAAGTCTAAAATTAAATACGGTACAAATTTATAACACACTTTTATTAGTGCAGTAAGGCTAAGTTTATTAAGAAATTAGTAACAATTAATAAACTTCCAGTAAAAAAGGATATATTTATTTATTTTTAAGCATTTATTAGCTAACTTTAGAACTAGCTGAATGTATTAATCATGTCACCAAGGAGCTATGGATATTCCATGCTACAAAAAAGCCTGTCAAAAGAGTTATTAACAAATGTACTATCGGTCTACTTTCTACTTACTTTTGTAGTGACATGTGGACAGGTTATTGCTGAATACGTTAACACCAAAGATTACATTCGCGATGAACTAACAACACTGCAAAAAACCTTTAGTCGCAGTTTAACCCGAGCTATTTGGGAACTTAATGATAAACAGACTATTACGACCGCTGAAGGTTTATTAGCAATCCCCATGATTGAAGGCATTATTGTTCGTGACGATAGTGGTGAAGTTCTTTCGCAACTTGGCCGTTCTTTAGATATACATGAACTTTACAGCCAACAGTTAGTGCAAGAAGAAGCCATTATTGAGGACACGCCTTCAGGTTTGTTCGGTTATACATTTCCACTGATTTTTGAGTTTTCAGGTAAAACGACTCAAGTTGGTGATGTCACATTGTTCTCAAGTCGAGAAGTCGTTTTTAGTCGAATCATGATTTCTATCTACTTCTTGATTGGTAATGCAATGATCAAAACCACCTTTTTGATCTTTTTATTCTTACTTGCCTTTAGAAAAAGACTCACAGAGCCTCTTTCACAATTTACAGAACAAATCGAAGATTTAGAGCTCAATGACTTAGAAGGTCGTCATATTGAAGTGAAAACCACCGAGCGTAATGAGCTCAAAGTAATGGAAGAGTCATTCAATCGCCTTATCGACAAAGTTGTACTTTATCGTGAAGAGCTCGAGCACACACAAAAAGAGTTGTTAATCAGTAATGAAAAACTCGATCAACACAATTTGCAGTTAGAACAAGAAGTAGCTCGTAAAACGTCTAATTTGAGTCAAGCGATGATGGACTTACAAGAACAAAAATACGAGCTTGAAAAGCAAAAGCTTACGCTGACCGAAGAAATCGATTTACGTAAACAGACCGAACAAGAGCTGATTGCTAAACAAAACGAGCTGCAGCGTTACCTTGATGAACTCAACATGGCACAAGAGCGTTTAGTCGGCTCTGAGAAAATGGCTGCACTGGGTGGTCTAGTTGCTGGTATCACCCATGATGTAAACACGCCAATTGGCATTGGCGTGACTGCGACTTCATTTTTACAAGAGCGCCTTGATCAAATAGAAGCTGCATATAAAGACAAAACACTCTCGCCAAAAGCGTTAGAAGAATTTATTAATGATGCTAAACAAAGCACCAGCCTATTGACGAGTAACTTAGATAGAGCCTCGGAACTGGTTGCGAGTTTTAAACAAATCGCAGTAGACCAAGCTAGTGAAGCTGTGCGCACTATCAACTTTAAAGAGTACTTAGGTGAAGTCATTCGCTCTCTTCACCCTAAACTTAAGAAAACATCTCATCATATCAATTTAGATTGCCCTAGCGATTTGACCTTAAATTTACCAGCCGGTGCGATTAGTCAGATCTTTACGAATTTGATTATGAACTCTCTGATCCATGGTTTTGAAGGCATCGAAAGTGGCGTGATTGACATAATCATCAAAGATGAAGACGACGAAGTAGTTATCGACTTTAAAGACAACGGTAATGGCGTTTCGAAAGATCAGCTCGAAAAACTGTTTGACCCGTTCTTTACCACTAAACGTGACCAAGGCGGTAGTGGCTTGGGCACGCATATTACCTTTAACCTCGTTAAGCAGACGCTCAGTGGCGATATTGAAGTATCAAGCGAAGTAGGCAAAGGCTTGCATTACCATATTAGTTTTCCGAAAAACATGCCAAAACCACTTTCAATGTTTAACTCATAAGCAATTAGAGCTAATGCCGAAATGATTCATTTCGGCATCAGTTTTTTATTGTTATGATTGGGCAAATTTATTGAAAGGATTAGCCTAATTATGTGGTTTAGTAACCTTATATGTTACCGTTTTAAACAAGACGTTTCATACTCTCAAGAAGACTTCGACAAAGCCCTAGAGCAAGACCTATTCCGCTCATGTACAGGTCAAGAGCTTTCAACTTTCGGTTGGACAAAAGCGTTCGGTAAGCATGGTCAAACTCTGTCTCATTTCTCTCAAGACAGCATTTTAGTATGCGCTAAGCGTGAAGAAAAAGTTCTGCCAGCCGCTGTTATCAATGAAATGGTGGCAGAAAAAGTTGAGCAAATCGAAGCCGAAGAAAACCGCCCAGTAAAGAAAAAAGAAAAAGACGAACTAAAAGAAAATATTCTGCATACTTTACTGCCTCAAGCGTTCAAAAAGTCGAGCCTACAGTTTGCATTTATTGACCAAAAGAATGGCTGGGTTGTGGTTAACAGCGCAAGCTTTAATAAAGCAGAAGAGCTTTTAGCCTTATTACGTAAATCACTTGGCACACTGCCTGTGGTACCCGCATTTGCCAACTACGATTTAGATGTATTTTTAACTGACTGGTTAACTAATTTCAGTACCCCTGAGGGCTTTTCTATCGGTAACGATGCAGAGCTTGAAGAAGCCGATGACAGTGGCGCTCAGGTAAAATTAAAAGGCCATGACCTATCTTGTGATGAAGTTAAATCTCACCTAGAAAATGGTAAGCGCGTAACTAAGCTTGCTCTTGATTGGCAAGAGCGCGTTAAGTTCATGCTGCAAAACGATGGCTCTATTAAGCGCTTAAGCTATTCAGAAACATTAAAAGAAGAAAACGCCGACATTCCAAAAGAAGATATGGCGGTAAAACTTGATGCAGACTTTATCTTAGCATCAGAAGAAATTAAGCAGTTGCTAGAAGATCTGACCCAAGGCTTAGGTGACGCAGAAGATTTATAAAATTAACTCAGATAATGGTTAATATTAAAAGCGCGACTTGGTCGCGCTTTTTTGTTGTAGTTATTCAGTAAAAATTGCTTTTACTTCATTAAGCATGTCGTGATACTCATCTTCGTTGAACATATCAAGAGATTCAATCACGCCTTTGTCCATGTAGGTTTGTAATGCTGCTGACTTATCAGAAACCTGTAAGATCCCTTCTAATATCGCGCCAATACGAATGAAGTCGACATAACATATATGCTCTGGACGATAGTTTGGATTTGCCCAACTTTCAGCAACTTCGACAAACTCATCAGTAAAGCCCCAAGCACGCATAATTGCACCACCTACTTTACCGCCCAACTTTTGGATAGCATGAGCAAGGAAACTTGGGTTTGCGAATACTTCAGGATGCTTTTCAGCTTCAGTTAAAATTGGCAATACACCAATGTTATAAACTAGTGCCGCCAAAGTAATTGTGTCGCGATTAAGCGAGGTTTGCTTATTTCTGCGTAAGAAGAAGTCCATTAAAGTAATTGAGTGACACGCGACTTTAAGGGTTTTTTGCCACGCCTTATCCATATAGCCTTTGATCAACTCATTGTGCGACACAAACAGCTGCTCCATCGCCATTGCTGTGGCGATGTTTTTTATTTGTCGTAAGCCTATTCGTGTTACCGCTTGATGCAAATTGGTCACTTTTACTGAGCGCCCCATAAATGCACTATTAGCTACCTTTATCATTCGCGCTGATAATGCAGGGTCGTGTGAAATAACATCAGCCATGTCCATTAGGTTTACGTTTGGATTATCTGCAGCCTGCCTCACCTTCACTGCAACTTCAGGCAATGTAGGTAGTACTAATGTATCGTTATTAATTCTATCGACCAATATGGTCAGTAATGCATTTTCTGTTGACATATGTGTGCCATCCTCTTGGGGTAGCTCACTTTACAGGTAAGCTACTGACTGACATTATTAAATTAATTATAGTTTTAGTATTGACTAACTTAGCGCTAAAGTTAAGAAAATCACAGCAATAATCTATTTTTTATTATTCGCTAATAATTTTAGGCTAAATACACCCCTAAATAGAGTAAACTTGTCAGGTACGCATCAGTTTTGCTTTAATGCGTGCACGTTTTGTTTTCTAAACAATCACTCTCACCAAAAAATCGGGAACGGGCAAAAATGACATTAAATAAAATTAGCCAAGCACTTATCTTATCTGGCGCTGTTTTTCTTGGCGCATGTTCTGAACAACCAGCAACATCATCAGAAGCGAAACCTACAACGGAGCAAAGTGCTAAAGAAAATAACCCGCAACTAATTAATATCGATCGCAATCGTTTAGATATTTATACTGACTTTACCCTTACATCAGATTTAAGCCATCTAAGCGACAACCAAAAACAAATGATCGGTAAGTTAATTGATGCATCAAAAATAATGGATGAGCTATTCTGGCGCCAAGCATTTGGTGAGAATAAAGATGCTTTCCTTGCGAAAATTAATGATCAGAAAATACAAAAATTTGCTGATATCAACTATGGTCCTTGGGATCGCTTAAATGGCGATGAAGTCTTTTTATCTGGCTATGAAGAAAAAGCAGCTGGCGCTGAGTTTTATCCTCGTGATATGAGCAAAGAAGAGCTAAACAAAGCAATTTTAGATGATAAAACAGGGCTTTACTCTGTCATTAAGCGTGACGAAAAAGGTTTACTTTATAGCGTTGCTTATTCTGTAGAATACGCACAAGAGCTTGAAAAAGCGGCCAACTTACTGCGCGAAGCAAGCCAGCTTGCTGATGATAAAGAATTTGCAAATTACTTAAGCATGCGCGCAGATGCGCTTGTGACTGATGACTTTAGAGCTTCTGATTTTGCATGGATGGATATGAAAAATAACCCAATCGATGTGGTTATTGGTCCGATTGAAACTTACGAAGATCAGCTATTCGGTTATCGTGCAGCCTATGAGTCGTATGTGCTTGTTAAAGATCTTGCCTGGAGTGAACGACTAGCTAAGTTTGCGGCGTTTCTACCTGAACTGCAAAAAGGCTTACCTGTTGACGACAAGTACAAACAAGAGGTCCCTGGCTCTGATGCAGATCTGAACGCGTATGATGTAGTTTACTATGCTGGCCACTCTAATGCAGGTAGTAAAGCAATTGCTATCAACCTACCAAATGATGAGCAAGTTCAACTAGAAAAAGGCACCCGTCGTCTGCAACTTAAAAACGCTATGCGTGCTAAATTCGATAAAATCTTAGTGCCTATCTCTGAGCAGTTGATTGTCCCTGAACAACGTAAACACATTACCTTTGATGCGTTCTTTGCCAACACAATGTTCCATGAAGTAGCGCATGGTTTAGGTATCAAAAACACGATTACCGATAAAGGTACTGTTCGCCAATCATTGCAAGAGCATGCAAGCGCACTTGAAGAAGGTAAAGCCGATATCTTAGGTCTTTACATGGTTGAGCAATTACTTAAGAAAGGCGAAATCACTGATGGTACATTAGAAGATTACTACATCACCTTTATGGCAGGTATCTTCCGCTCTGTACGTTTTGGTGCATCAAGCGCACACGGTAAAGCGAACATGATCCGCTTTAACTTCTTTGCTGAAGAAGGTGCTTTCTCTAAAAATGCTGACGGCCTATACAGCGTTAACATGGAGAAAATGAGCCTTGCAATGGAAAAACTGTCTCGCTTAATTCTTACCATTCAAGGTGACGGTGATTATCAAAAAGTGGATCAATTAATCGCCACTCATGGTGAAATTAAAGCAGAACTTGCAAAAGACTTAGAAAAACTAAGTAAAGCAAACATTCCTGTTGATGTTACCTTTAAACAAGGTAAAGAAGTATTGGGTCTATAAGTTTATTGCAGGCGCTCGCTTGCAGTAATTAATAGCAAAACTCAAATAAAAAACGCTGCCATGATGCAGCGTTTTTTAATGATGAGCGACAAAGCTGAGTTCATACTTTTTGTTCAAACGAACAATATCCCCGTTGATCAACATTTTTTGAAACTCAGCATTAAAAGCATTAATAAATTCATCGAGTTCACGACTTTTACTAAAACCAAAATAGCCTTGATTGACTGTCACGATTGGCGATAGCATAACCACTTTATCTTTAATATTTAAACTATCTATAACAGGTTTCGCAGCACGAGGATGAGTCAGGATAACATCAACCCTGTCATACATTAATTGCAAAAAGCTAGCCCTGACACTGGCGACCTCAGACAGCGACAAACTCGATGCATTGCGTTTAAACTCATCACCATAGTTCCAACCGCGAATAACCCCAATAGTATCTTTTCGTAAACTGGCAAAATTACCTACCCACGTAACCTCACTATCCGGTTTGGTGTAAAAAACTATCGGGTCTTCGTAAAATGGTAAAGCACTATAATGCATGTACTGTTCACGCAAATGGGATTTGTATGGGCCAATAATGGCATCAGCATGACCTTGTTCAACCATCTTCAAGGCACGTTTCAACGGCATAATATCAATAACTAGCGTATGCCCCAACCGACGACATATTTCGTGAGCAATATCGCCACCAAGGCCAACCACCTGGCCTTGTTCATTATGTTCTAAAATCGATGGAAAATGACTGCCAACAAAATAATAACTTTTCGCAACGCTAGGTGCTGAACTCAAAGCAAAGAGCACGACAAAAATATACATTTTCATTACGAGGTGCTCTTATATTCTTTCATTTATTTATCCTAGTTCATCCTAGCTATTTTACATCAATTAGAAGTGTGCTTTTAGCTGTTTAATTTGCTCATCAGTATAAGGGATGGCTGGGAGCTTGCCCCACACAGGCGCAGGCCATGCTGGGTCAGATTTAAAGCGCGCGATATGGTGAATGTGTAATTGTGGCACCATGTTGCCAAGTGCAGCCACATTCAATTTATCTGGTGTGAATACCTGTTGAATCAACTTACTAAGCTTAGCTGACTCTTGTAAAAAAACGATTTGCAGCTCTTCTGATAGATCAATGATTTCTCTTAACCCTGCCTGCCTAGGAACTAAAATGAACCACGGATACTGGCTGTCATTCATCAATAACACTTTGCATAACGGCCAATCAGCAAGTTCGATACAGTCTCGTGCTAGTTCTGGGGCCAAAGAAAACAGCATATCGGCATTTTTCATCAATAAATCCTTTGATAATGGGTAAACATCTCCTACTTTATAGCATTTTGTTGCAGTTGCCTAAGCTTACCATTACCATCGTGGCAGTTTTTATTCGAGCGAAGGTACCCTTGTGCTAAAAAAAATTAAATCTCTCTCACTTGCTTTGCCAGTGGTGGCAACAGCATTCAGTGTGACCGCTGAACCACTCACTCTTGAACGTATTTTTGACGATCCAAGCTTAGCAGGTAAAGCGCCTGTACAACTTAAATTCTCTCCAGATGGCAGTCGTGTAACTTACCTGCAAGGTAAAACCGATGATTACAATCGCTACGACTTATGGGAATACAACTTAAAAGATAACAAAAACCGCTTATTAGTTGACTCTGCTGCGCTATTTTCTGGCCCAGAAAACTTATCTGATGAAGAAAAAGCACGCCGTGAGCGCCAACGTATTTTTGGTAAAGGGATCTTAGAATATAAATGGTCAAAAGACGGTAAAGCGCTTTTATTCCCGCTTAATGGCGACCTTTACTATTATGAGCTTGCTTCAGCAAAAAGCCGTAAATTAACCGACACAGAAGCATTCGAAACCGATGCACGTTTCTCACCCAAAGGCCACTATGTGTCGTTTATTCGTGAGCAAAACCTATATGCACTTAACTTAAAAACGGGTCAAGAAATCCAATTAAGTAAAGATGGCGGCGGCGTTATTAAAAACGGTATGGCCGAATTTGTTGCGCAAGAAGAAATGGGCCGCATGACTGGCTACTGGTGGTCTGGTGATGAGTCTAAAATCGCTTATACCCGTGTTGATGAAAGCCCAGTAAAAGAAGCAATCCGTAATGAGATTTACGCCGATGAAGTAAAGCTTTTTAACCAACGCTACCCGTTTACAGGTACCGACAACGTTAAAATTCAGTTAGGTGTTGTAAGCATTAACAACCAAAAAACTGACTGGGTTGATTTAGGCGACGATCAAGATATTTATATCGCTCGCGCAAAATGGTTAAAAGATAACAAAACACTTTCTTATCAGTGGCAAGACCGCTCGCAACATAACTTAGAGTTACGTTTTTATAATAGCGACACTAAAAAGCAAACAGTTGCCCTAACAGAAACCAGTGATACTTGGATTAACCTGCACTTTGATTTGCAGTTCTTAAACGATAAAAAACATTTCGTTTGGGCATCTGAGCGCGACGGCTTTAAACACCTGTATTTGTATCGCACAAATGGTGAAATGATCCGTCAAATCACTCAAGGCGAATGGGTTGTTGATAGTTTAAAAGGTATAGACGAGAAAAAAGGCATTGTTTATTTTGCAGGTCGCAAAGATACAGCACTTGAGAGCCACCTTTACAGCGTACCGCTATTCAAAAAAGGCGAAATTAAACGCGTAACTGAGCTAGGTGCTTACCATAATGTGGTGATTGCTAAAGATAACAAAACCTTTATCGATAACAGCTCATCAGTGAATAAGCCTGGCTCTGCAGCATTACGTAAAATTAATGGCGAATTTATCACTTGGCTTGAAGAAAACAAGTTAGATAAGTCACACCCATTAACGCCTTACCTAGCTGATTTGATCACGCCTGAATACGGCACGTTAAAGGCTGAAGACGGACAAATTATGCATTACCGTATATTCAAGCCAACTAATTACCAAGATGGTAAAAAGCACCCGGTTATTGTTAACGTATATGGCGGTCCTCATGCCCAGCGTGTAACGAACAGCTGGCGTAGTAAAAACTTATACTTCCAGTACATGGCACAACAAGGCTATGTTATTTTTCAACTTGATAACCGTGGTTCATACAACCGTGGTAAAAAGTTTGAAGACGTGATTTATAAGCACTTAGGTGTGGCTGAAGTGGCAGACCAAATTAAAGGTGTCGAGTTCTTACGCACCCTTGATTACGTTGACCCTGAGCGTATTGGTATTTATGGCCACAGCTACGGTGGTTACATGGCGCTTATGACTATGTTTAAAGCGGGCGACTACTTCAAAGCCGGTGTTTCTGGTGCGCCAGTAACTGATTGGGCACTTTACGACACTCACTACACTGAGCGTTATGTAGGTCACCCTGCAACTAACGCAAAAGGCTACGAAGCAAGTGCAGTTTTCCCATATGCCGAAGGCTTAAAAGGCCCACTGATGATTTACCACGGTATGGCTGATGATAACGTGTTATTTACTCATGCCACTAAGTTATTTAAACAACTGCAAGATCAAGAAAAACAGTTCGAAATGATGACTTATCCGGGCTCAAAACACAGTTTACGTGGTAAGAGCGTACAAACGCACTTACACCAAACCATCACAAGTTTCTTCAACCGACACTTTAACGTTGAGTAATCACGTTTTATTTCGGTAACTTAGACTAAAGGCTGATTGTTAAATCAGCCTTTTTTTTGTCTCAATGTATTCTACTATTTAACTAGATTTTCGACCTATTTTGGCTACGCTTAATACATTGCTCCTATGAGCATGACGAAGGAACACACATGAATTTACGCCGTTTTACAATTTTTCAGCGCCTCGCCATGTTAGTGAGTGTGGTCGTTATAGGGCTGATATTTTTAAGCGTCTCGAGTTTAACGCAGCAATACAGCTCGCTAAAACATGAGCAATACATTAAAACCCAAAACCTTGTTGAATCTGCTTACTCTATCATTGAGCATAACTATGCGTTGTTTGAGCAAGGTAAGCTGAGTGAGCAACAAGCAAAACAAGCAGCCCTCGAAACAATTTCAGCACTTCGTTACGACAACAACAATTACTTTTGGATCAACGATTATCAACCCGTTATGGTCATGCACCCGTTTAAGCCCGAATTAAATGGTAAATCGCTAGCGGGCAGTAAAGATCCAGATGGCGTGTTGTTATTTGTCGATATGGTTAATATCGTCAAAAAACAAGGTGAAGGTTTTATTCCTTATAAGTGGCCAAAGCCAGGTAAAGACGAGCCGGTTGATAAAATTGCCTACGTAAAAGGCTTTGATAAATGGCAATGGATTGTTGGTTCTGGTGTCTATATTGATACTATTGAAGAAGCATTCTCTTCGCTACGTAACAATGTGATTATTATCGCGGTAGTGATCATTGCCCTACTAGTTGCACTAAGCTACCTCATTGCCAATAGCATCTTGCGCCCGACACAACTTGCCGCCGACATGATGAAAGACATCTCGCAAGGTGAAGGCGACTTAACCCAAAAGCTTGATGAAAATGGCAATGATGAAGTGTCTCGTTTATCGCGCTACTTTAATTTGTACACCGCAAAAATGCGTGAGTCACTGAAACATGTTGCCCACAATGCCGAGCAAGTTAATCAGTTTGCCCATAGTGTTGATGATGCCAGTAAAACAAATCACTCTTTTATTGAGCTACAAAACGATAGCTCAACTCAAGTAGCAACCGCAATGGAACAAATGACTCATCAAATTCACGATGTTAGTCAAAATGCCGATCAAGCTGAGCATGCCGCTAATGAAGCCGCGCAAAATGCCGAAGCGGGCAAGCAGGTTCTTAACAAGACCATTACCGCCATTGAGACACTGTCGCATAATATTGAACAAGTGAGTAAGGTAACGGCGGATCTTGCTGCAGAGAGTAACAACATTGGCTCAGTACTTGATGTTATCCGCAGCATTGCTGAGCAGACCAACTTACTGGCACTCAATGCTGCCATTGAAGCAGCTCGTGCTGGCGAGCAAGGACGAGGCTTTGCCGTTGTCGCTGACGAAGTACGTACATTAGCAAGTCGCACAGGTAAAAGTACCGACGAAATTCAAGCCATGATCAGTAAACTACAAACAGGCGCACAAGCTGCTGTTGATGCTGTATCAGCAAGCCAACAGTTATCAACCGAAACAGTTTCACAAGCAGGTGAAGCAAATAGCTCATTGAGTGAGATTGAGCGACTTGTCTCTATTATTAAAGATATGAACAGCCAAATCGCCCGCGCTACTGAGCAACAAACCAGCGCCGCAGATGAGGTTAATTTACGGATTAATGAGCTTTCACAATCAACCGAGCAATCACTGTCGAATACCGAAGGACTTTCGAACGCCAGTGAAAACTTAAAGCAAAGCTCACAAGCGTTAAGTGATGTCGTAAACCGCTTCAAGCTCGACTAACGCCACAAAAAAGCCCCGTACAGCTGTGCGGGGCTTTTACAATGAATTAGCTTGCTGCTAATTGAATAAATAGTAGTACCTTAATTAAAAGGCCCTTATAGGATTAGGCTTATATTTATCATGCTCATTTAGAATTTCGTATGGCACATTCAACCGCTCTGAAATCATTTGCACATCACGTTCAATACTCGAATAGTTGCTATGATCCATTAACACATACCCTTTATTTTGTTTACTATAAAACCCAAACTGAAGCGCAGTATAAGACGAACCACTACCACCTGGGCAATAATGAGAAATAACAAAAAACTGGCTAATATCTTCAATACGCACAAGCTCTTTACCATCCTCTTTGTAATAGCCAGAGTTAAAATCAAACTCTTTTTTCACTCGTGATGATTTAAAAATTAAAAAAACTAAAAAACCAAAAACAAAACAAACAAAAAAACAAACAATTAGTAAATAATAACTACCGAGAACTAATGTCACATAAGAAAACATTAAAAAAATCAAAACAAGCGGAACATAAAAGAAATAAGGAAATACACTACCTAGAAAAGTTTTCTTTACATGAACTTTATTATTACCAGCAATCAAATAAGCTGTTTTATGATTAGCTCCGCCACCATTTGTGAAAGTTAAAACCTCTTCACCTTCTTTGAACATAAACCCCTCTAAAATTGTGTTGCATTTAACTTATTAAAAAGCTCTTATAGGATTAGGCTTATATTTATCATGCTCATTTAGAATTTCGTATGGCACATTCAACCGCTCTGAAATCATTTGCACATCACGTTTAATACTCGAATAGCTACTATGATCCATTAACACATACCCTTTATTTTCCTTGCAATAAAAGCCAAACTGAAAAGCTGTATAAGGCGAACCACTACTACTTGAACAATAGTGAGAAATAACTAAAAACTGGCTGATATCTTCAATACGCACAAGCTTTTTGCCACCCTCTTTGTAATAACCAGACTCAAAGTCGAACTCTTTTTTTACTCGAGATTTTCTAAAAATAAAAATAAAAAAACTAGCAAGAAAGGAGTAAAAAACAAAACATACAACAATAAGTTTATATTCCTCCATAATAAAAAATTCATATGATATTTTACAAAAAGTAAGGATAAGTGGAATATAAAAAAAATAAGGAAACATACTACCTAGAAAAGTTTTTTTCACATATACCTTCTCATTACAAGCAAGCAAAAAAGCGGCTTTAAAATTAGCTCCCCCCCCATTCTAAAAGTTAAAACCTCTTCACCTTCTTTGAACATAAATCCCTCTAAAATTGTGTTGCATTTAACTTGTTATAAAATTCGCGGCTAGTAAGTACAGAGCTAAATAGAGGTTCATCATATGAATGTTTTAATTTATGGCTTTTTTTATCTACTGCAAACAACATGTAGTTTGAAAATTCAGCATGCTTTACTTTAGCAATATAATAAATTGTTTCTTTTGTTTTTAGTGTCGTCACAAATTTTATTTCACTTATATTACCAATAAACTGCATGTACGCTGTCGCTGTATAATATTTAATACTCATATCCTGCTCACCATACATAACAGGTATTAATACTTGTGGATCATAATTGTGCCAAAATTCTGTTGTATCTTTACTATGTTGCCATACTGCTTGAATATATTTGTTTATATTAGCCAAACCCTTATCTTTGTTTACATTAACCTCTGCAGAGCTACCTTTGCTAAAGGTAACTTTAGAAGCTAAAGGAGTTAAATCGAACTTAACAGTAACGGGGTTTACTTTATTAACGCCGTAATCAGGAAAGTAATCCACTGTAAAATCAAAGCTTTTTGTGCTTTTAAAATGTGGTTTATGTTCAGCTAAGGCAATAACACTTGATACCATGCCAGAGTTATCACTTCCCCTTACCATCATATCGCTTACTGCACATCTTCGCTGTTGACTACAATAGACTGCATCGTACCAACTCATTGCTTTACCATTAATTCCCCAATCAAGTGAGAGCACTGCATACTCTCCCCATAGGTAGTTATTATTTAGCTCAAGAGCACTTAGCTTGTTGTAGTTTGAAAATTTATCGGGCCTGCGTTTCAATTCTTTACTAATGTTAGCCCGTGTACCATCTCCCTCAAAAAGAGTGGTCAGTAATTGTTTTGTGTTATCAGCTTTTGCAAAACGATAATACTGCTGCAGTGCTTGCAGCTCTTTACTTGGTGCCTTTTTTGTCAGTAAGTCTTGTCCACTATAATTATCAGTCTGTTGAATACTAGCAATAACAACAATCTCACCATCACCATTGCTGGCAAGTGGTACAGATACCTGCTTAGCATTAGTAGAAAAAACAACCCCTATAATGAATAGAAAAAATAGTTTATTCATAATCACTTCCTTTTATACATCCCTTAAAAAATTAGAGATAATTAATTAAAATTAAAAACTTGAATTTAAAATATAAGTCAATAAAGAACATGAAAACTTAAACTACACAAGAAGTGAAAAAATATAAAAAGAAAATAAAATCTTATTTGAGTGCAAGACCATATCCATATATAAAAATCCATTTACAAATTTAGCGTACAAGATAAAACTAACTAAAACAAAAGATAATAATTAAAAAGCCATTAAAACAGATTAATTTATTGCATTATATTTACCAAGCAATAGAAAATAACCAAGCACAAAAAAAGCCCCGCACTACTGTGCGGGGCTTTTAAAACTAAAAACTTATAGCTTTTAGCTTATAAACAATAACGAGCGAATAAGCTGCTTACTGTTGCTGCGGTAGGCTTACCATGTTGCCAATCACCACCTTCTACGCCGCTACCTGCGATGTCCATATGAACATACGGTAATGGTTGCGCTGATTCAGTGCCATGTTTATCTAAGCCACCGACAATTGCTAAGAATGCCATTGGGAACTGGTGACCACGAGCAGTCACTGCAGAAGCTGCATTATTACTTGATAATACATCGTCAGCTAACGTGCGAGGACGAATGAAGTCATAATCTTCACGACGGCTACGAGATACTTCGGCGCCATCTGCCCATAAATCGCCTAAATCAGCAATTTGGCGTGAAATTTTCGCTGCGCGAGCTGGACCATTTTCAACATACGCACTGTAAGGCCCCATCGCACGTGCTGCGTGGCCTGTTAATGTTGCAACAGTGAATAACTCTGGATTTACTTCGTTTAAAGCGCGATCTTTCATTTCGCTTAGTAAGTCACCCATTGCTAAACGGCCTTCTGCATCTGTGTTACCGATACGAACGCGAACGCCTTCACGGCTGGTAATGATTTCATCAGGAACAAAACAATCAGAACCAATTGAGTTACGAACTACGGCTAAATAAGCAATCACTTTTACGCCTTTTGGTGCAAAGTCAGCCACTGATTTCATAAAGCCAGCAACCGAAGCTGCACCGCCTTTATCGCGGCTCATACCAGCCATAAAGCCACCCACTTTAAGGTCAGCACCACCGGTATCGTAAACTAAACCTTTACCAACAAACATTAGGGTGCGCTCAACGTCGCTTTCAGGAACATACTCTAGTTTTACAACACGCGGATGATGACGCTCAACAGCGTAAGATGCACGCGCTACTGTGCTCATCATTGGGTAATCTTTATCGATAGTGTTGATATCTGAAATCACTTCTACAGACACCTTGCTACCGGCAAATAACTCAACGCAATAATCAGCAAAGCGAGGTGGTGCCATACGCTCAGGCTCGGTACCACATAAGTCACGTGCAGCGTATTGACCCGCAGCAATGGCATTCACTGCTTTAACCATCGCTGCATCTGCGCCCACTAGGCTAATTTGGCTAATTGGTTCAATCGCCTGACCGTGGAACTCACGTGCTTCAAGTGGTTGCCACAATGCTTGGCAAGCACCTAAATACGCCACTTCAAGGGCATGCTTGTAACGGCTGTCTTGATTTATATTAGCAAGTAAAATAGCAGGCTGAGTGCTCCCCGATGCTTTGGCTTCTAGTACACCTTGCTTTGCCGCGTCAAAGTAACGGCGTACATCATCATAATCACGGTTTAGAGGGCCTGTAGGGGCTAAAATCACGCGTTTAGAGTCAATGACAAGTAATGTCACTTGTTTGCCAATACGCGCGTCTACAGCTTGTTGAGCGCTAATAGCTTGGCTTAAGCTTGCGTCTGCTAAAGAAGAAAAATCATCACCGATAATAATCAATGCATCGTGATTTGCATCCGCTAATTGCGGGGCTGCAACTGCATGAGGGTATGCCATAAAAAAGGTCCTGCTGTTAGAAACATAGGACCTTATTATCATTGATTTAGAGCGCTATTGCCAGCCAAGTAAGATAGCTAACTATAAGGCTGGCAAGCTAAGTTTACTGCTCTGTAATGTGTGCTGAGTCTTTACGATGCTTAACAATCACAGACCAAGCTTCAAGCATAACCAAAACACTCACAACCAGTACTAACAAATCAAGTGTCACCAGTAACCAGTTACCTTGTTGGTAGTATTCGCCAAGTTTGATAACCCCAGCAAAGAACGCCATAACTAATACGAAGCTCATTGGGATCAAGGTGTATTTTGCCGGGCGATTCGCTTTAATAAGCATTACCGATATAACCAGTAAGGTTAAGCTTGCAAGGATTTGGTTAGTCGAGCCGAATAACGGCCAAATGATCATACCGCCGCTACCATCAGCGCCACCAGCACCAAAAGCAAGCAGTAAACAGCAAAGTACAGCAACTAACGTCGCAACCACACCGTTTCGAATAATGCTGATATTATAAATATCGCCCCATTCTTGGATGATATAACGCTGCAGACGAACGCCAGAGTCCATCGTAGTCCCCGCAAACAGCACCACCATTACGGCAAGTAATGTTGAGGCGACTTCTTGCGAAATACCCCAGCCGTTTTCAATTAGATTAGCGCCACCATTAATAAAGGCACTCACACTACCGGCACCTAAGTGGCTGTAAATTTCATGCCATTCTTCTGGAGATACCGCAAGCGCCACACCACTTACTGCAACCAATGTAATAAGCGCAAGCATACCTTCGCCTACCGCACCTAAGTAACCAACAAAGCGGCCATCAGTTTCTTTGTTAAGCTGCTTAGAGCTAGTACCTGAAGAGACAATACCGTGGAAGCCAGATACCGCACCACAGGCTATGGTCACAAATAGCAATGGAATAATACTTGGTGTATCAACCGCCGTTTGAGTATTGAAAGCAGGCGCTGTGATATCAGGCATTGAAATAAATACCGCACCATAAAGCAGTACTAATCCCACTAATAGCTGCATACCGTTGATGAAGTCACGTGGCTGTAACAGCATCCATACAGGGAGTAATGAAGCAATTGCCGCATAAATAAATAAGATGATGATCCAGTTCGCATTCGCACTTAAGCCAAACATTTCATCAGGTAATGCAATTGGCATGCTACTACCAAGGTAAATAGTGTAATAAAGGATCCCCACACCAATTAAACAAAGTGGAATTAACGACACTTTACGGCGTAGCAACTGACCAATGACTAACGCCACGACAATCGCTGACCAAGCAGGAAAAACAGCGTTAGGTTGAGATACAAATGATTTGGCAATTACCACACCAAATACCGCATTCACCATCAGCAGTACTAAAAACACTACAATCATAAATAACGCACGGGTGCGTTTACCAATTACGCTTTCAGATAAAGCGCCCATTGATTTGCCTTTGTTACGCGCACTGGCCCATAGAGCCCCCATGTCGTGAACACCAGCAAAAAAGATAGTACCAAATACCACCCAAAGTACCGCAGGCACCCAGCCCCAATATACGGCAATCGCAGGGCCAACAATTGGCGCTGCACCTGCAACAGAAGTGAAATGGTGACCCCATAACACAACTTTGTTGGTTGGCACATAATCCACACCATCCTCAAGTTCATGAGCAGGTGTGACAAAATTATCATCCATTTTAAATATTTTTTCGGCGATGAATTTCGAATAAAAGAACCATCCGAACAACATACCGACTATTCCGAGCAGCACGATTACGACCGATTGCATAGTCATCTCTCTTGTTAAGTTATAATGTTGTCTAAGGTGTTGAACTAGATAGGCCTAGCACCCCAACTAGACACTAACAAACTTTCAAGCACCAAGGTGTTAACCTTTAGTCTAATATACTCAGCTGAAAATGCTCGTGAGCTTGACTCTTTATTCCGACACCTATCCCTAACAGGCGTACTGGCTGGTTGTTGCCTCGCTCATAGGCTTTACTCATTAACTCAGAAAAAATGCGTTCGTCTAATTGGTGATGGCTTTGATCGGCACTGGTAACAACAAAGTTGGCAAACTTTACTTTTACCGATAATTTATTGATGCGGTTACTTAATTGCTGTTTATCTAGACGGCGAGTTAATTCCTCCATTAAACGGGGTAACTGGCTTAAACATTCGTCTAAATTATTTTTGTTGTACTCATAGGTATGCTCAACACTAAGTGACTTACGTACTCGCTCAGTTGACACCTTGCCAACGTATTCACCTGCACATTTTTGGTATAAAGACACGCCAAAATTACCAATGTGTTGCTGCATCCAATTAACCCCTTTCGCGCGCACATCAGCCCCAGTGTAAAGCCCTTTCAGTTGCAACTTTTCTAATGTCACCTTACCTACACCAGGAATTTTACCAAGCGGTAAACTCGCCAAAAAGTCATCAACCTCCTCAGGCAATACAACAAACTGTCCATTAGGCTTGTTTTCATCACTGGCAATTTTGGCAATAAACTTAATCGGAGCAACACCTGCAGAGGCTGTCAGCCCGGTGGTGTTATAGATTTCTTGGCGAATTTGCTGCGCCATCAGTGTTGCGCTGCCTTTGCATGCGGTACTGTCGGTTACATCTAGGTAGGCTTCATCTAACGATAACGGCTCAATAAGGTCAGTGTACTTTGCAAAAATAGCGCGAATTTGTGTAGAAATTTCTTTATAGACCTGCATTCGTCCGGGCACGATAACCAGATCGGGGCACAATTGTTTGGCGTGGTAGTTCGACATCGCCGAACGCACACCATATTTACGGGCAATATAATTGGCTGTAGAAAGAACCCCGCGACGACTATTTCCGCCTATAGCCAGTGGCACATTGGCAAGGGCTGGGTTATCACGCATTTCAACGGCCGCATAAAAGCAATCCATATCAATATGAATGAATTTTTTCATCTAACATACAACAACTGTTTATTTATACAGTTATTATTATTTAAACGACCCGAATGTGCAAGCTAGGTAATTTAACTTGTTTGCTCGTTTGTTTGCTGTGATGATTTTTTCCGGCTAACAAGCCGTGCTCCAAACAGCCAGAATGCCGCCTCAAGTAGCAACCCTACACCAATTAAGACGATGAATCCTGACATTGTGCCCATGCTGTAACACAGCAGAGCGAGCGCAAGGAGGATGAAAAGAGCGATCCACTTAGCCGCTTTCAAAGTGAGTTGCTGCATAATTAAGATCCTTCAATGTGTGTTAAACCAGTGCACACTTTACGTAAGCGTGAACTTATAAATCTAGCACAATATACTGAGCTTTCTAATTACCTTGAGCTAAAAGCTGCATATTGCTAACCTAAGTTATCTCACAATCAATGAAGATTTACTATGCAATCGTTTATAGAACAACACCCTATCAGAACAAAAATCAATGTTGCATGGGGTGAAATGGATGCCCTGCAACACGTCAACAATGTAGTGTATTTTCGCTACTTCGAAACAGCCCGTATCGATTTTTTTACTCAATTAGGTTTTCTTAAAGATTTACAAGTAACAGGTGTTGGCCCGGTGATCAGCGAAAACAATGCTCGCTATAAACGCCCGGTAACATTTCCTGATACGGTGCATGTTGGTGTTAAGGTTAGTGACATTGAACAAGATCGTTTTATGATGCATTACACTGTATTTAGTGAAAGCCAAGATGCTGTAACAACCATTGGCTCATCACAAGTGGTAATGTTTAATTTTAAAACGGGTAAAAAAGCGCAGTTAAATGATGAGTTATTAGCTGCACTTAAAGCCCATTCTAGCGATTAACAAGGATCTATTATGCTTTATAGCCCACTTGGTCGAAGTGGTATTGATGTATCTCGTGTTTGCTTAGGTAGCATGACATGGGGTATGCAAAACAACCAAGCCGATGCCGATGAACAAATCGCCTATGCATTAGATAAAGGCGTTAACTTTATCGATACTGCAGAAATGTATGCAGTGCCACCTTCTCCTGACACCTATGGTAAAACAGAACAGATCATCGGTAACTGGTTAGCTCGTAACAAAGACAAACGCGATAACCTTGTTATTGCCACTAAAATTGCAGGTAACGGTTTGCCTTGGGTACGCGATGCGGGCGACATTACTCGCCAGGCAGTAGTTGAAGCTGTTGATGCTTCACTCAAACGCTTACAAACTGATGTTATCGATTTATACCAGTTACATTGGCCTAATCGTACTTCGCCACACTTTGGTAAACAGTGGCCAGGTAAAGTGCGCTTCTCGGAGGCTGACACCGAGCAAAATATCGCTGGCATGTTAGATATCCTCGAAGGTCTGAATGATTGTGTAAAAGCAGGTAAAATTAAACACTGTGGTTTATCTGATGATACTCCGTGGGGCATTAGCCAGTACCTTCGTTTAAGCGAACAACATAACCTTCCGCGTATGGTATCAATTCAAAACGAGTTTAGTTTGTTACATGCCAAAGATTGGCCGTATTTGATTGAGCAATGTATTCATGAAGATATTGCTTACCTACCATGGTCACCGCTGGGTGGTGGCATGTTAAGTGGTAAGTACTTAAATGGTGCGCGCCCAGAAGGTAGCCGCTGGACGCTAGTACAACGTAATGGCCTATTTAGAGACACAGCACAATCGCAAGCTGCAATTGCTGAATATGTTGAAATTGCTAACGCCTTTAATTTAACGCCTTCACAGCTCGCGCTTGCTTGGTGTAATCAAGTAGATGGTGTGAGTTCAACAATTATTGGTGCAACATCGATGGCGCAGTTGAAAGAAAATATCGATGCTTTCTCGGTGCAATTAAGCGATGAAGCTAACGATAAAATCGCTGACGTATTTAACCGCTATCCGATGCCATTCTAAGCTATCTTCTAAAACATTAGTGAGTCTACCTTCAGTAGACTCGCTAGCACTTATTTATCATTTTAAAGTTTTATCTACAAATTTATCCATACTTTAGTGTATAGTTGTTAACAGTACTTTAGTATTTGGGTTATCGATGAGTAAATACGTAAAACAAGTATTATGCATTGTTACTGGTATATTGCTTACCCCAATCACTTGTGCCTCAGAACAACTTTCAATTACTTGGCTTGAAAATGATGGTAAACCATTCTACATAGAGAAAAGCCAAGCTAACCCGTATGGCGGCTTGTGCAACGAAATCACCGATATGTTGATTGAAGCCTTACCAGAGATTAAACACACCAAGGTGATGTTGCCGCAAAAAAGAGGCAGTAAATACCTCGATGAAGGCCATATGGCGTGTTATGCCTGTATGATCCACCGTGAGGAAAAGACCAATCGCGCAACCTACTCGATTCCAACGACGGTCTATCCTCCATTTAGTGTTTTAAGTACCCCTGACACCGCAGTAAAGATTACGCAAAAACACGGCAACCCAGTCTCATTAATTTCTTTACTGACCGATGCCAACTTCATTTATGGTCAAAATGATGCTCGTAAGTTCGGTAACCTGATAGACACTATTGCAATTAATACAAAGCTATACGAGAGTGCTGCACTAAGTAGTACTGGTAGTAATGCTAATTACGCACTGCTTTCCCAGCTTGAACATGGCTATATTGATTACACCATTGAATACCCTTTTGTTGCTGATTACTACAATCAGACAAACCAAAAGAATATTCAAAAATTGGCCGTAAATATTCCTGAAAAAAATATGATATTCGGTGCAATAGGTTGCTCATCTAGTGCACCAAACAATTACGCCGAAAAAGTTTTAGCAAAAATAAACACTGTACTAAAAAATAAGATTTTAGCTGATGAAAAATATCAACTTAGCCAACGCATTTGGCTAGAGCAAAGCTTTCCTGAGTTTTCGTCACATTATCAGCGTTATATTTTAGAGCCACTTAACGTGATTGCCACTGATGGCTTAAAAGAGTCTGCTCAGCCGCCTGCAAAGTCACCTTAAATATAGCGCCTGAGGTTACCTTACCTACACCTTTAGGGGTGCCGGTCATGATGATGTCACCATCTTCTAAATCCATGAACTCACTAATTTCGGATAAAATTTGCTGTGCATCATGCAGCATTAGCTGAGTATCACCAAACTGCACTTCCTTACCATCTATTTGCAAATTAAATTGATACGCCAAAGCTTCATCACAACTAACAAACTCAGTAAATAGCGCTGCGCCATTAAAGGCTTTTGCACGCTCCCAAGGTAATCCCTTTTCTTTTAATGCGCTTTGTAACGAGCGCTTAGTTAAATCAAGACCTAATCCAACTCCAGCTAACTGCTTATTTTTTATCAGAAAGCAAAGCTCAGTTTCATAATGTAGAGCTTCACCATTATGCTCGGCATGGAGCTGTTGCGAAATTGCACTATTAGGTTTCACAAACAATACCATGCTGGTAGGAGTTTCATTATTTAGCTCGGCAATATGCTCGGCGTAATTGCGTCCAACGCAGACTATCTTACTCGGTGTAAATTCTTCAGAGGCTAATTTTACTGAATGCATAACCAGATCCTTTTAAGTAAAACTTAGGCAAACACGTATATCATTGAGTAATTCTAACTGAAGATGAAAGACAACAGTACTAAACTATGTAGTAGAGTAAAGCTCTTGATAAAGAGAAAGTGGTTAACAGGCAGTATGTTACCTGTTAACCAAAAGGACGTAAGGGAGGAGTTGTTACTTACAAGTATTCGTCAATTCTTGGTTATCGGTCACACCAACGCTTAAATGAGCAATCGACACCTGCCATGCTCCGTCGGTTGCCAACTGCCAAGGCGAAAATACCTGCGCTAGATTGACACCTTTATCTGCAAAACAAGCTAAGTTTACAGAGATAGTTTGCCATTCGGCCGTGTCTGCTAGTCGCTCGCGAATATCAAACTGGCCTTCACAGTTTTCACCACATTGCATACCTAACATTAAAGGAGCATCAGCCGCTTTATCCACTTTAATTAACATCTCAAGTTGACCATTTTTCTCAACGTACGAGCGTAAATCTGACGGAAACGCAGCCACTAAACGCACTGATGCAGGCTCTTTACCGTTAAAACTAATGGCACGAGCATCTTCTTGTACGTCTTTATCAAAGGTTTTTACACTTACTGCATTTACAGCAGCTCGACTACTCGTCATTGCTTGCAATTCACTGCCACTTTGCAACTGAAGTGACCAAGGCGACTTAATTGCTCGCTCAAACATTACTAGATCTTCAAGTTCACTTGTCACCTGAGAAGTTTCATCAAGATTGTCAGCTAGGGTATTCTCATCTTCATATGTTAAACCAAAGCCGTATGGCAGAAGTGGTGCGTAATCTTTATCGCCACGGTTTTGATTGCCGATTGGATCATTTGGCCATGAGAATGACAGCTTACCTTTAAAGTCATGATTGATTGAACCATCTGCATTTTTAAAAAGCACATCGCTTATGGCGTCACCTTCACTACCTGGCAGCCAAGTTGCAACAAACGCATCACTGGCATTTAGCTCTGCATTCACCCACATTGGGCGACCACTAATAAATAGCGATACCACGGGAATACCCGCTTCTTTTAGCTTTTTAAGTAGGGCTAGATCTGTTTTATTACCACGTTGGTATTCAAGGTTGTCTAAATCACCATTACCTTCAGCATATGGCTGCTCACCAAACACGACAATCGCTACATCTGGCTTAGTTTCAAATTCGCCATTTAGATCATACTGAACTTGCCCACCGGCTTGCTCAACGGTCTTTTTAATACCATCAAAAATTGAAGAGCCACCAGGAAAGTCACTATTTTCATTGCCTGTCCCCTGCCATGTGATAGTCCAACCACCTGACTGCATACCAATATTATCAGCACCTAAACCAGCAACTAGTACATTGGCTTTTGGTGATAATGGTAACAGCTGCTGTTTATTTTTCAGAAGAACCAGTGATTCACGTACCGCTTGTTTTGCAACTGCGCGATGCTCTGCACTACCAATGATCTCTGTTTTACCAGAAAGTGGGCGCTTAGCAGGACTTGGCTTATCAAATAAGCCTGCACGCATTTTTACACGAAGAATACGGGTAACCGCATCATCAATACGACTTTGCGCAATTTCGCCGTTCTTAACCTGCTTAATTAAGTTTTCATATAATGGTTTCCATGCATCTGTTGGAACCATATACACATCAAGGCCTGCATTTGCAGCTTGCGCACAATCTGCATTGTTACAACCAGGAATTTGACCGTGACCATTCCAATCGCCGACGACAAAGCCATCAAAGCCCATTTTACCTTTTAGCACATCAGTAAGTAGGTATTTACTACCGTGAATTTTCTCGCCATTCCAGCTGTTAAATGACGCCATCACGGTTTGTGCACCTGCACCTAAACCACCAACATAACCTTGTGCATGAATTTCGAATAACTCTTGTTCAGACGCGGTGTTATTACCTTGGTCATCGCCCCCTTCTGTACCGCCATCACCTAAAAAGTGTTTAACAGTACTGATCACGCGTTTATCAGACAGAAAATCTTTATCAACAGCTCCTTGTAAGCCTTTTACGATGGCTGCTGAATATGCTTTAACGATTTCAGGGTCTTCAGAGTAGCCTTCGTAAGTACGGCCCCAACGATCGTCACGAACAACGGCGACTGTAGGTGCAAACACCCAATCAATGCCCGTCACCATTACTTCTTGTGCTGTAGCGGCTGCAATTTTCTCAATTAGCTCAGGGTTATTTGTTGCCCCTAAACCAATGTTATGAGGGAATAATGTAGCGCCAATCACATTGTTGTGACCATGTACTGCATCGGTGCCCCACATAGTTGGAATTTTGCTGCCATCTAATGAGTCATCAATTGAGGCTTGATACATTTTTTCAGCCAAATCAATCCAATCAGAAGCCTTGGCATGTTTGTCGTTATTAGGGAATGCACCACCACCATTAAGGTAAGAACCAAACCCGTATTTACGCATATCTTCAACGGTAATATCGCGAATTTCAGGTTGGATCATTTGTGCAATTTTTTGCTCAAGCGTCATACCGGCTAACATCTTCGCAATCTTAGCTTCAAGCTCAGGGTCTTCAGCAATCCCGGTTTCAATATGTGGCCAGATTTCTTGCTTCACTTTTTCTTTAACTGTTACTTCTTGCTCAGCACAACCTAACAGCCCCATACTTGCAATCATTAAAGAGCCGAGGGTGAATGTATTTTTCAATTTCATATTTACACCTTTGAAGTCTGAGTTGATACTTTTGAGCCTACTAGCGCAAAGTAAGTAATGTATAAGTAGCATGCGATAGGTAAAAAGAGCGCCAGTTGCACGCCAATAGCATCAGCCATAACACCTTGCAATAATGGAATAATTGCGCCACCAACAATCGCTAAGCACAAAATACCAGAACCTTTTGAGGTGTATTTACCTAGGCCATGAAGCGCAAGGCTAAAAATAGTTGGGAACATAATTGAGTTACAAAGCCCAACTAAAAGAATCGCCCACATAGCCAGGCTGCCTTCACCTGTCATTGCGATCACAATTAACACCACAGCAAGTAAGCCATGACACGCAAGCACTTTGCCCGCATCAAATTTTTGCATCACAGCAGCGCCAATAAAACGGCCAACCATCGCACCGGCAAAATAATAACTAATATAGTGAGCGGCTTCCTTTTCAGCTAAACCAGCAATATTATCTAAAGTTAAAAAACCAACTAAAAAACTACCAATAGCAACTTCAGCACCCACATAAACAAAAATACCTACTGCACCTAAAATTAAATGACGGTATTTCCACACACTACCTAAGTCTACAAAATCTTCTAAGTCTTGATGTGCAGCTTCATTGTCACTTTCTCTACCTAGTTTAGGCAGCTTTAAAAAAGCAAAAATAACGGCAAGAACTAATAAGCTTAATGACAGTAACAAATAAGGTAACTTTACTTGCTCTGCGGTTGCATGACTGACTTCAGATAAAATTAGCCAACCACCAAAGATAGGAGCGACAGTAGTACCAAGTGAGTTGAAAGCTTGTGTCATCGTTAATCGAGATGACGCGGTTTTTTGTGGACCAAGGACACTCACGTAAGGGTTTGCAGATACTTGTAAAATAGTAATACCCGATGCAAGCACGAATAATGCTAGTAAAAATAATTCGTAAACATGTGCTACTGCAGCAGGGTAAAACAAGGCACAACCAATGGCGGCAACCACCAAGCCCACAACAATACCAAACTGGTAACCAATACGGCTGACCAATTTACCCGCGGGGATAGACATCACAAAATAAGCACCAAAAAAGCAAAACTGCACCAACATGGCTTGCGTGTAGTTAAGCGAAAACATACCTTTTAAGTAAGGGATTAAAATATCATTCAAACACGTTATGAACCCCCACATGAAAAATAACGTGGTCAATGATGCCAGTGCAAAGTGTTGCTTAGGCATATCAGCTTGGCTAGCTGAAGCCGCAACAGGCGTTGATACATGAGCCATAATTTTATCTCTAGTTAATTATATTTATCAGTTTGTTACAGCATATCCAGAACTAAACTACTAACAACAAATAGCGAAAAATGTTGCAACATCAAATGTAAGCGCTTACATTTATATCATATTAAATATAATTAGCAATTTATTTACAATAAAAATGTAAGCGCTTACAGATAGATTGTATATGCCTTTGGCAGCCTTACATTATCAATGCGAAGGATGACTCTTCAGTGTATAAATCTATTTCTCTTTTGCCTGATTCGTTTTTGCTTAAACCAGAATTCACTTTTGGTGTAGCGACTGCGTCATTTCAAATCGAAGGCGCCCGCGACACTCGACTTGATTGTATCTGGGACACATTTTGTGAAAAACCAGGGGCTATTGCAGATCAAAGTAATGGCGATAACGCTTGTGAACACATAGCTCACTGGCAAAAAGACGTCGAAATGATTGCCGATTTAGGCGTCGATGCTTACCGTTTATCAATTTCTTGGCCAAGAGTCATGAATCAAGATGGGACTGCAAACAAACAAGGTATGGCATTTTATCTTGAGCTGCTAACGGCTTTAAAAGCGCGTAACATCAAAACCTACGTCACTTTATATCACTGGGATTTACCTCAGTATCTTGAAGATCAAGGTGGTTGGTTAAACCGTGATACAGCTTACAAATTTAGAGAATATACTGAGCTAGTTACTGAGCATCTCGGTCATCTCGTAGATTCATTTGCAACCTTAAACGAGCCATTCTGTAGTGCTTATTTAGGTTACGAAGTAGGTGTGCATGCACCAGGTGTAAAATCACAACAGGCAGGCCGACAAGCAGCTCATCACCTATTACTTGCCCATGGCCTAGCTATGCAGGTTTTACGTGAAAACTGCCCAAATACAGAAGCCGGTATCGTACTAAACTTCAGCCCTACTTATCCGCTAACTGCTGCCGATAGCAAAGCCGCAGAGCTTGCTGATCAGTATCATAATCAATGGTATATAAAAGCCGTGCTAGACGGGTGCTATCCTCCGCTATTTGATCAGTTAGCAGATGAAGTTAAACCAACAATACTTGCTGACGACATGGCGATTATTAGCCAAGCCGTCGACTTTATTGGTGTTAATTATTATACCCGCATACACTACAAAAATACCCCAGATGGCTGGTTTGAAGAAGCAAGTTTAGCCAATGTACGTGTAACCGATATGGGCTGGGAAGTTTATCCGCAAGGCTTAACTGAACTGCTTGTATCACTGCACCAACAATACGATTTGCCTAAAATGTACATAACTGAGAATGGGGCAGCTATGGCTGATACACTCAACAATGGTGAAGTGTATGATGTTGAGCGAGTCGATTATTATCACACTCATTTAAATGCAGTTTGTGCAGCAATTCGTCAAGGCGTTAATATTCAAGGTTACTTTGCTTGGAGCTTAATGGACAACTTTGAGTGGGCGTATGGCTACGAGAAACGCTTTGGGTTAGTGTATATTGACTATGATAGCCAGCAGCGTATTTTGAAAGAAAGCGCAAAACAATATCGTGAATTATTAAGACAACGATAAAAATAACAACACACGAGAGCACACATGCTGACAAAAAAAGAAAAGATAGCCTACGGATTAGGCGATACAGCAAGTAACATTATCTTTCAAACAGTGATGTTATTCTTAACGTTTTTCTATACAGATATTTTTGGTATATCGCCTGCTGTTGTCGGCACCTTATTTTTGGTGGTGAGAGTTGTCGATGCTATTACCGATCCATTAATGGGGGCTCTAACCGATTCGACCCGCACTAAGTGGGGAAGCTACCGCCCTTACTTGCTTTGGCTTGCCTTACCATTTGGGGTGATCAGTATGATCACCTTTACCACGCCTGACCTACCTGAATCAGGTAAAGTAGTTTATGCGTTTGTTACTTACACTTTATTGATGCTGGTCTACACCGCTATTAATATTCCCTATTCAGCGTTAGGTGGCGTGTTAAGTAGCGATCCGAAAGAGCGAGTATCAATTCAATCATACCGTTTTGTCTTTGGTATGCTAGGCGGGTTAATTGTGAGTGCATGTACTTTGCCCCTAGTTAACTGGCTAGGTAAAGGTGATAACGCGACGGGCTATCAGCTAACAATGGCACTGATGAGCGGCTTAGGTGTGGTGCTATTTTTAATTTGTTTTCGCTACACTAAAGAACGAGTTACAGCACACAACAATGCGTCGCTTAGTTGGAAAACTCGTTTCAATACATTATGGCAAAATAGTCCTTTTAAAGTACTGTGTTTTGCCGCTGTAATGCTACTTACCAGTATGGTTTTGCGTACTACCTTAGCAATTTACTATGTTAAGTATGTACTTGGCGAGGCTGATTTGGTGACCTACTTTGTAACCATTGGCATGATAGGCAATATCCTTGGATGTGCCTGTGCTAACCCTCTGAGCAAGCGAGTAGACAAGAAAACAGCATACATACGCTTACAATATATTTCTGCTGTTATCAGCTGTATTGCATTTTGGTTGCCTAGCGAGCAGATTGTGTTGGCATTTGTTATCTATTTCTTTTGGTGCTTTTTCACCCAAATGGCAACCCCGCTACTTTGGGCCAAAATGGCTGATACCATCGATTACGGGCAATGGAAAACTGGCGAGCGCTTAACAGGATTAGTGTATGCTAGTGTGGTGTTTTTCATTAAGTTAGGGTTGGCGCTAGGTGGAGCAATTGCGGGCTGGCTATTGGCTTTTTATGGCTATGAGGCTAACGCAGAGCTTAGCGAGACAACATTATCAGGTATTTTGATTTCATTTACCCTTTACCCAGCAATAGGTAGTATGCTTGTCGCATTTATCATGAAAATGTATATTCTTGATAATCAAACTGTTGAGCAGATTAGTGCAGACTTATCATCGCAACATAAACAATAACTTGGTTTTTTAAAAGGACAAACATGGCCACCATTTACGAGGTGTCGAAACTTGCAGGAGTCTCACTTGCTACAGTTTCAAGAGTAATGAATAACAATGCCAATGTCAGTGACGCTACTCGTAAAAAAGTGACAGCTGCAATGAATGAGTTAGGCTATCGCCCCAACTCAATTGCACAGTCGTTGGCATCAAATTGCTCAAACAGTGTTGGCTTACTGGTCTCTGAATTACAAGGTCCATTTTATGGCCCAATGATGAGTGGTATTGAAAACATTTTTCGAAATCAAGGCAAACACCTCATTATTGCAGCTGGCCATAGTGATGAAGAACGCGAAAAACAAGGTATTGAGTTTTTAATAAGCCGCAATTGTGATGGGCTTATTTTACACGTAGAAGCTGTTAGTGATGAGTACCTAATTAAACTTAGTAAAGGCCGTATTCCATTTGTTCTGATCAACCGCTACATTAGTCAGCTAAGTGATCGTTGTATACTACTTAACAATATAAAAGGCGGTTACCTTGCTGCCAAATATGTATTAGAAAAAGGCCACAAGCAGATAGCATATATTAGTGGCCCATTATGGAAGCAAGACGCCAAAGACCGTTTAGAAGGTCACAAGCAAGCGCTTGCTGAGTTTGGTGTTCCTTTTGATGAAGAGTTGCTATATCAAGGTGACTTCATGGAATCGAGTGGCTTTGAAGGGCTTGCGGCATTGCATCAACATGGCAAACCATTTAGTGCTTTAATTTGTGCCAACGATGAAATGGCTGTTGGCGCTATGGCAAGTGCAAGAAAATTAGGGCTTACACTCCCTAAACAGTTATCTATTATGGGATACGATAATGTGTTTTTTACTCGCCATGTTTACCCTCAACTGAGTACCATAAACTACCCGATTGAAGAAATGGGCAGAATGGCGGCTAACTGGATCCTGAATCAGGTTTACCAAAAGCAAACCCCGTCATTACAAACTTTATTTGAACCAGAGCTTATAGTTAGGCACTCTATCAGTGCGCTATAAGCTCGCTGAGTATCCCTAAATTAATAGGTTTTAATAGCACTTGTTCAATATCAAGCTGTTTCATTTTTTCAGGATCTGGCTCGGCACCACTCACTACCACTAAAGCTAACCCCGCATACTCTTGGTTAATTTTAGCTGCCAAATCAAGACCTTCACCGTCTGGCAAGTGCATGTCTAACAGCACTTTATCAAAGCGTTGATTATCGTGAAGAATATCCAGACAAGCAGCACAACTATCGGCAATGACGGTTTCAACCCCCAAACTTTCAAGTAATAGCTGGGTTATTTGTGCGGCATCACCATCATCTTCAACCAATAAATAACGTGTACTTTGCTGAGTCAATGCGAGGGAATCCTCCCGAGCAACAACAGGTTCTGTTTTACCTTGGCAAATATAATGATTGAGCACTTGATAAAGTAATCCAGTATCAATAGGTTTGGCTATCATGTCATTAAAACCAAGCGCACTAAGCTCACTTTTTACACCTTTCATTGTTGCGGCAGTAAGCGCGATGATAGGCCCCTGATAGTCCATTTTCCTAAGCTCAATGGTGGCTTCTTTACCACCCATAACCGGCATATGTAAATCAATAAACACAATATCGAAAGGTTTGCCTGCTTGCTCTGCACTGGCCACTTTCTCGATAGCCTGCTTACCATTTTCAGCAAACTCTACATCTGCCCCAGTGCTGGTGATCATGTGTCCAACGAGAACTCGTAGGTCTTTTAAATCATCAACAACCAACACTCTCCCTGAAGTTGAAAGTGTACTTAACTTTTGCTGACAATCAGGGCTTGAATCGAAACTCAATACCTGTCGTTCAACCTCACGTATATTGCCAGGGTATATAGATAAGATAAATTCAGACCCTTCCCCTAAGGTTGATTCAAGCTCAATTGAGCCTTGCATACGAGCTAATAATTCGGCGCAAATCGCAAGACCAAGGCCTGCACCACCTACATCCCTCGACTCAACATCGGCAATCTGTTCAAAGGGTTTAAAAATCAGTGCCTGCTTTTCTTGAGGAATACCAAGGCCTGTGTCCTTGATACTAAAAAACAGCATTTCTCGCTCATTGACCCAAGCAGTCCATGCGCGCACGACTATTTCACCTTGGTTGGTAAACTTAATCGCATTATTGATAATATTGATTAAAATTTGTCTTAGCCGTGTGGCATCTGTATTTATAATCAATGGCAAGGCTTGCTGTGACTCAAATTTAAGTTTTAAGCCTTTATCCAAGGCTGAGACGCGCATTAAGGTATACACATCAGCCATAAGGCTATCAAAATTAACATCACTGCAATTTAGTTCAAGTTTATCGGCGGCAATTTTAGATAAGTCGAGCACATCATTAAGTAAACTTAGCAAGTGTTTGCCATTTCTATAAATGACCCCAAGTTCATTATTTAAATGCCGATTCTTTTCGCTCTGCATTAGCAGCTCGGTATAACCCAAAATGGATGAAAGCGGTGTACGTAACTCATGGCTCAAATGTGCCAAGAAGCGGTCTTTAGAACGATTTTCTGCTTCCGCTTTTAATCGTTCAACTCGCTCATCTTCAACATCTCGGCGAGCTAAGGCGTAACGAATAGCACGGGCAAAGCGGCTTGAATTCATCTCGCTTTTTACGAGGTAATCAACCGCACCAGCATCAAGTGCCGCAGAATCAAGGGCTTCATCTGATTGCCCCGTAAGCATGATAATCGGCCCACGAAAACCGTTTGCAACAGCCCGTTTGAGCACTTCTAAGCCATCAGAGGCACCTAAACGATAATCTAACAAACAAATATCATGCTTGTTTTCGCTCAGTACACTAATGGCTTGCTCGGGGCAGCTTAACCATTCTACATCAAAGGTATGGGAACCCAATTGCTCCAAGTAATCACAAGTGAGAATATAATCATCTTCATCGTCTTCAACCAAGAGTAAGCGGGTTACCTTATCTAACATGTATTATCCTTTAATCATTGAGTGGTGTTGGCAGCTCTACAAATTCAACCCAATACTTACCAAGCGTCTTCATCAGCTCAACTAATCCCTCAAAAGTGACCGGTTTTGTAATGTATGAAGCCGCCCCTAAATCGTAACCTTTAACCATATCTTCTTCTTGCTTTGATGTAGTTAAAATCACAACCGGAATGCCTTTTAAATTAGGGTTTGTCTTGATTGCTTGTAACGCCTCACGGCCATCCATTCGTGGCATATTTAAATCTAGTAAGATCAAGCCAGGCCTTGGTGAACTTTCTTTTTCGCTAAACTTACCTTTGCGTTCAAGGTACTCAAGTAGTTCCACGCCATCTTCAACAAAATATAACTCGTTTAAAACACGGCTTTCAGCTAGAGCATCTTGTGTTAATAAACGATCATCTTCATCATCATCGGCCATTAAAATGGTAATTGGTTTAACTTTATTAAATGGCATTATGCCTCTCCTTGTAATGTGAAAAGGGATGTTTCCACAGGTAATTTAATAGTAAAGCTTGCACCTTCACCTACGCGACTACTCGCAAAAATTTCGCCACCGTGACGCTCTACAATTCGTCGACAAACCGATAGGCCAATGCCTGTGCCTTTATATTGTGAACGCCCGTGTAAACGCTGAAACGGAACAAATATTTTTTCTAGGTACTCTTCAGAAAAACCAATACCGTTATCCGAAATAGTAATGATCTCCCACTCGACCTCGCTATTATGAGCTTGGCTAAACTCTTGAGTTCGCTGGTAATTAATGTTTATGACTGGCGGCACATTCTCGCGTCTAAATTTAATGGCATTCGAAAGAATATTTAAAAATAGCTGCAACATTTGGCTCGGATCAGCCTGAATATGAGGAAGTGGCTCTAAATTAACAGTTGATTCTGACTCTTTAATAGCGATCTCAAGGTCATCTAACACCTCATTTACAACGTTATTTAAATCGGTATCTACAAAGTCTTTGCCACGCGTAGTAACTCGAGAAAACTCAAGTAAGTCATTAATAAGGTTAGACATACGCTGCGCCGCATTTTTCATACGGTTAATATAATCAATGCCTTTTTCGCCGAGATCATCTTTAAACATTTTTTCTAGACGGTCGCTAAATGCTTGAATTTTTCTCAGCGGCTCTTGTAAGTCGTGGCTTGCTACAAAGGCAAACTCTTCCAACTCTCTGTTAGAACGGCTTAATTCATCTGAATAAATGGTTAGCTCTTGAGTACGCTCTGCTACTTTTACAGCTAAATTTTCATTCTGTTCTTCTAGATCAGCTCTATATTTTGCTGCATTACGAGCGTTAATGCGTGTTAAAACAAACATACCGATCAGCAATAAGGTACTTGTAACAGCAGTAATTGCAAAAGTTAATTTTGCTTCGTTCTTAATTTCTAAAAGCTCGGAAAATAACTCTATTTTAAAATTAAGCTCCCGCATCTGGATTTCATCAACAGCTGTGCGTATCTCTTTGTATAAATCGCGTCCTTTATCTGTAAGTAACAATTGACGGGCTTTTAAATCTTTATTAGCCAATGCAAGATCTGTGGTTTTGGTCATCACAGCAACTTTATCATTGACTAAATAAATCATCCTTGCAATACGATCAGCTTGTCCCGGTATTTCTGAATGAAGACTTTTCACCAGCATTATTTGTGCTTGCATTGAGGCAATTGCATCATTATATGGCATTAAGTAATCTTCCCGATCAGTAAGCAAATAGCCACGCTGCCCTGACTCAGCTTGAACAACAGACAAGTGTAATCGTTCAATAGCTGTATTTAGAGAGTTGGTATTATCTAGACTGTTCTGGATCTCAGTTAATGAGCGAATACTATTAATAGCTAATATAGCGTTTGCAACCACAATACACAGCACGACAGCGATAAAGCTCGCCCAGCTAATGGTGATTTTTCCCTTCTGTTTTTTTCTTTGCATTTGCTTTCCGTTACTCACTAGCGTGGGTATCACTAATTAATTGTAATTGCTCACTACACTGTTGGCAGTTAGCAATTATTTTATCAAGTGCATCAAGTGCTTTTTGCTTTGGCATATCATTTTCTAATACAAGCTTAACTAGCTCTGCATTCATTGAAATACGATTCAATGGTGCGCGTGCATCATGGACTAACTTACGTAAAGACTCGTCATTATTCATAGCTATCCTTTATTATTTGTATTCGCCAATGCCTCCGTAAGCATTTAAACGGTTGTAGAGTGTTTTTGTGCTGATCCCTAACATCTGGGCAGCAATTGTTTTATTTCCTTGTACTTTATCCAATGTCGCGTGGATCAGTTCTTTTTCCACCTCTTCAATGGTTTGTCCTGCCATTACTTGGTTGTTTTGTGTTTCTTTATTTACTTTCGAGAAAGGAGATTCTAATGACTCAGGTAAAACAATTGCCGTACCTTTAGGATCGCTCATAATAAAAGCGCGATGTATTGCATGGCGAAGCTCACGCACGTTACCAGGCCAATCATGAGCCTCAAGCTCTTTTAACTGGCTTGCTTGCCACTTAAAGTCAGTGCCATTTTCTTCATTGAGTTGTTCTAAAAAGGCATTCGCAAGCAGTGGAATATCTTCTTTGCGCTCACGTAGCGGTGGAATATCAATAGGGAATACCGCTAAACGAAAGTAAATATCTTCACGAATAACATTGTTTTGCGCAAGATCTGTTAAAGTACGGTTGGTCGCAGAAATAACCCTACAATTCACCGCTTGCTCTTTTGTACCGCCCACTCGGGTTACTTTTTTGCTCTCAAGCACACGTAATAAGTTTGGCTGCATATCAATCGGCATTTCGGTGACTTCATCTAAAAACAACGTACCACCAGCAGCTTGTTCAAACACACCCTCTTTACGCGCAATCGCACCTGTAAATGCGCCTTTTTCATGACCGAAAAGTTCGCTACCAATCAGCTCTTTTGAAAATGCGCCGCAGTTGGTAGCCACGAGTGGACCATCGCACTCGGTTGCGTTATGAATAGCCTGCGCAACAACCTCTTTACCGGCACCACTTTCGCCCATTAACATCACATTGGCTGATGTTGCTGCCACACGCTCAATCATAGTATAGAGTTTTTTCATCACTTCTGACTCACCGATTAAGGTGCCAAAATGACGCTTAATTGAAGGTGCTGACTTTTTCTTATCAGACGCTTTTTTAGGGTTTAAAACACGCTCAATGTCTTCGCGTTGTAGCGGCTTTACCAAATGCCCCACATTAGCTTCACACATCTCGGCTAATTTACCTTTTACTGATGGGTGACCAGAAATAAGCGTAACTCGCGGAGATTGACCTATTTTTTTTAGGTGTTCGAGTAAGTGTAAACCACTGCCGTCTGGTAACATAAAATCTAAAAAGACGTGGTCAAACGTATTATTTTCAAACCATTGCTCAGCTTCGGCAAGATTGGCAGCAGTATTAATGTTATGCCCAAGGAATTCAACGATGTGACAAACAACATCACTAAATTCACTGTCATCATCAACCAAAAGTACATTCAACATATTAATTCCCTAAGCTTTTTTCATCATTCTACGCAAAGTTTTTCTGAAAAGAAAATACTACACATAGAGTGCATATGCAGTTATTTATTCCGACATTTTACCCCAATAAGTTCCATTTTGGGGTAAAAAAATAAATCTAATATCATTTACACGCTATAGTAACAACTCAAATATTAAATTAAGCTGTATTTGATTAAATACAAGAAGTTTTATGGCACATGAAGTTATTAAAAAAAGTACTCCACCCAAGTTTAAGTGAACAGTATGGTAGTGTGTTTATTCGCAACACAGCACGAGCCATTGTATTGAAAGGTGAACAAGTACTACTTTTATATACCGCCCGTTATGATGACTACAGCTTACCTGGCGGTGGTATCGATGACGGTGAATCTATCGAGCAAGGGCTACTCAGAGAGCTTCATGAAGAAACTGGCGCGCAACAAATAAAGATTAAACATCCCCTTGGTTTATATGAAGAGATCAGGCCTTGGTACAAAGACGATTTTGATTGTGTGCATATAAAATCTTACTGTTATTTTTGTGAAATAAGTGATGAATTTGCAGATCCAAAAATGGAACACTACGAAGTTCAAAACGGTATGCAACCCAAATGGGTAAACATATTTGATGCCATAGCACACAATGAAACAACTATGGCAATGAGTGATAAGCAGGGATTATCGATACAGCGCGAAACTTATTTACTCAAGCTGATTGCCAACACGCTTTAAGCTTATTTTGCTATAAAAGCACGGTATATTTTACTATACCGTGTTAACACCTTTTAATACTTATACAGCCTTAGGTGAAGCGTAGTAGCGCCATATTCCTAATAAATTACTCAATAGAAATACCGTTTCCATTACCACTGCGACTGGGGAAAACATGATCGCATTATGTGTTATCCAACACAGTGTACCAATAACCATCATAAGCCTTAATGATAGGTCTTTGCCTTGGAACGACGCGTAGGTTTGAATTAAAGTTGCAACTAAGGCAATAAAACTTACCCAGTTATACCAAGTTAGGCTCACAGCGGTAATACTTACCAACATAAAAGTAACCATCACCCAGGTTTTACGAGCAAAAATACAATATGCATAGCGCACTGCCGCTATTAGCATTAAGCTTGCGGCACTTAAATTATCAAGTAGCAAAAAGTGAACTGATGTGAGTAATACCGAACTAAACAAACAGGCTAAAATAACGTGCCTTTGCCTAAATTGAAAAGATGCTAAATCGAGTAATGTGGCGATTGCAACTAAGCACTGGGATAAAATAAACATAACGACTCCTGAAAAACCAGCAGTGTAATGTTCACCGTTTTGCCACACCTTAACTTAAGTTAAGACGCCCTCTAATTCGTGATAAAGAAATAGCTGAGATCCCTAAATACATAGCAACCTCACTTAAACTCAATTGCGAAAGCCAATGCGGTTTATTATCCAGCAAATACTGATACCTTTGCTCTGGCGTATTAAGTAGTAAAAAGGCTTCTTTTGCCTCCTTAAATAATAACTGCTGAGTAATTAACCTATGTTTTAATTCTTGCCAATCAGGGCCATCAAGTAAAGCCAAAGGTACTTTAATAAGCTCAGCATCTCGTATCACTTTAAGCTGGTAAAACGCATTAGTTTTGGTCAACCAGTTGCCATAGAGCAGTGCAAACTCATCTTGAAAATAAAACTCTTTGCACTTTTCTGAGCCCTGCTCTGATGCATGTATTGCCGCAAGTACGCCAGAAACAATCAAATAACCCGCATCTTGTTGATTGCCTTGTTGCAATAGAACATCACCTTTAGCATAACGCTTAATTATGCATTGCCCAGCAAGCTTATGACGAAACTCACTGGCAAGCTGATGATAACTATCACCTAGCGGAAGTAATTGGGTATCACTCAAGATTGCCAACCTTGCATTAATAATTCAGTAATTTGCTTAGCGTTAATGCCTTCTCTGGCAATAAAGCGCTCACCACACCAAAGCGGTGTAAAGCCACTGTCGCCATTTGCTTCCGATTTTGAGCGCAATGCCGTCATCGCAATTGACGCATAAGGAAAAGGTGGCGCTTGCTCTGGCATCGCACCTAACTGTTGCATCACTCGATTACGTATTCCTCGCGCCGGACGACCAGAAAACAAAGTCGTCAATTCAGTTGAGTCTGGCGAAACTTTTTTTAATGCTTCACGATGTAATGTGCTTGTCGTAGCTTCTTCACACAGTAAGTAAGCGCTCCCAACCTGAACCGCAGTAACGCCTAATGCTTGGGACTGGGCTACATCTTCAGCTGTGCAAATTCCACCCGCAGCAATAACGGGTATATCAAGCTCTACACACTCTCGCACCAATTGTACTGTGGTTGGTTGCAGCGATAAATCCATTGATAAAAAATGGCCGCGGTGGCCGCCCGCCTCAATCCCTTGTGCAATAACTGCATCGGCACCGTTTGCTTGTAACCAATGTGCTTCATCAAGGGTTGTGGCGGATGAAAGAACGACCCCGCCCCACGCTTTAATTTGAGAAAGAATATCTTTACTTGGCAAACCAAAATGAAAGCTTACAACTGGCGGCTTATAAGGCGCAATTACATCAATAACCTGCTGATTAATAGGCTGGCGTGAAGCGTTACGGGTAAATTGTGAGGCATCAACAGCAAACTCCTCAAAATAAGGTGCAAGCACATTATGCCAAGCAGTCTGCTGCTCCAGTGTATAGTCAGGTGTATGATGACAAAAGAAATTAAGATTATAGGGTTTGTCTGTATGCTGACTAATATAATCAAGCTCTGACTTTAATTGCTCAGTCGAAAGCATAGCGCAAGGTAACGAACCAAGCCCCCCAGCTTCACATACAGCCACTGTCAATTTGGCATTTTGCACACCCGCCATCGGCGCTTGAATAATTGCCAGCTCGGTATTTAACACAGAATTTATCATTACGTATTCCTTGTAAGTTTTGCAGCCTATTGCAGTTTTTACATATCAAAGCAAATAAAACACTAAAGAAAAAACAACTAAAACATTAAAAAACAATAAGATAAAAACAAATGCAAGTCGGTATTACCTTTGCAGGTTACACATTACATTTTAAAGGAGGTAATAATGACTGATACTGTAACTACAATCAATCCAACCAATGAACAACCCCTAGAAACCTATAGTTTAATGTCATTGCAAGAAGCCAATGCAGAAGTCGACAAGTGTCATCAGGCATTTTTATCATGGCGTGATACCACACTCGAACAACGTGCAACACTCCTCAATCAACTTGCTGAGGTTATTGAGTCTAATAAACAAGAATTAGCTCAATTGATGACCGATGAAATGGGCAAGTTATATCAACAAGGCCTTCAAGAAGTTGAGCTGTGTGCTGCAATTTGTCGCTACACTGCTGAACAAGGACCTACAGTTCTTGCTGATGAAAGCCGCGATATGCAAAATGGCCGCGCAATTATCAGCTATCAGCCAATTGGTGTTATTTTAGGTATTCAACCTTGGAATTTCCCACTTTACCAAGTCATTCGCTATGCTTGCGCTAACATTATGGCGGGCAATACCACGGTTCTTAAACACGCAGGTAATGTATTTGGCATGGCCGAAAAGATTGAGCAACTGTTTTCGCAAGCAGGTTTTCCAGACTATTGCTTTAAGAACCTACTTATCGGTGGCAGTACAGCAAGTGAATTGATTGAGCATAAAGCTATTCGCGGTGTCACATTTACTGGCAGTGACGAAACCGGTAAAAAGGTCGCTGAGCGTGCGGGTAAACAGGTCAAGAAAACCGTATTGGAACTTGGCAGTAATGATGCCTACGTCGTGCTTGATGATGCAGACTTAAACACAGCGATCACGGCATGTGCTCAAGGACGTTTAATTAATAACGGCCAAACCTGTGTTGCCGCAAAACGCTTTATTGTGGTTGATGCCTTATACAATGATTTTAAAGCTTTAATTAAAGAGCAATTTGAGCAAGTCGTTCTTGGCGATCCGAATGATGAAAAAACCACGCTTGGTCCAATGGCTCGTAAAGATCTACGCGATAAACTACATCAACAAGTAACTGAGTCGGTAGAAGCCGGTGCAAAAGTGCTTACTGGTGGTTATATTCCAGAACACTCGGGGTGCTATTACAGCCCAACGCTACTTGAGAATATCAAACCGGGCATGCCCGCCTATGATGATGAATTATTTGGCCCTGTAGCATCGCTTATCAGAGCAAAAGATAATGATGAGGCAATGCAAATTGCTAATGACTCGCGCTATGGTCTTGGCGGCGGTATTTTCTCAAAAGACGAGCAAGCTGCCATTGAGCTTGCAAAGCACCACTTTGATACCGGTATGGTGAATATCAACGGCTATGGGCTAGCCCAGCCAAACCTGCCATTTGGTGGTGTAAAAGACAGTGGCTATGGCCGTGAACATGGCGGCTTTGGGCTACGAGAATTTGTTAATATCAAAACCATTATGGTCAACGACTAAACACAATAAAGGGCTCTACGGAGCCCTTTTAAATACCTAATCATTATCATTCTTCAAACATTGGCACCTGTTGCTTTGACACTGTTGGCATTTTTAACTCATCCACCGCTTTTTCTTTATCTATTTGCTCTTGCTGTTTTTGATTGTCAGAATCTGGGTTATAAACAAGCTCAGTAAGAAGCGCAAAATGATCAGAACCATATTTTGCCAACCGCTCAATGCGTTTCACACTAAACTCATTACTATGAAAAAGGTGATCTAGTGGCCAGCGCATAAAGAAATAACTGGCATGAAAGGTATAAAAAAAACCGCGGCCCTTACGTGGATCTAATAAACCACAAATACGCATAAACAAACGGGTACTGCGCGACCAAGCAACATCATTTAGATCTCCTGCAACGATACAAGGTCGCTGCCTATTTTTAAGTGCTTTCGCTAAAATAATCAGCTCAGTATCACGGGGTCGTGAACTGTCTTCTTCTGTTGGACTTGGTGGTGCAGGATGAATAAAGTGTCCTTGCATTTCAACACCATCAGCGTCTTCAAATAAAATATGAATCGAGGGGATTTCGCTTTCGATAAGCTCACACACTTGTTGTTGTTTAATTTTAAACTTACTGTATAAGTGCATGCCATAGCGATTATCTTTTGGGCAGTAGACACGATACGGATAATCTGGCTCTAAACTACTCAGCTTTTTTTGCCAAATTTGATCAGACTCTAAAGTAATGAATAAATCAGGTTGATGCGCTTTGACTAAACTAATCAGTTTGTCATATTCAGTGTTCGACATCAGTACATTTGCCGACATAATACGAATACTGTGCTTATCATCTTTATTGCTTGAGGCAACTTCTTTGTTAGCAAGCCTTGTGTAGGTATAAATCCAGCCAACTTGTAGTAGCAGCACAACGATACTGACAAGAGCCAAACCAATGTAAAGCATTGATCCCGTACGACTGATTAAATAACATGATACAACTAAACACATTCCTGCAAGGTAAACCACTTGCAAACGTACAAAGTCACAACTACGAATTAAATAATGTTGGGAGTATGAAAATGGCAGGATTGAGACCACCAGCAGCAGAGCTAGCAGTATACTCAATCCATAAGTCATACAGCTTTGTAGCAAAACTAGCGACTCAATATTGATACAATTTCGCGAGTGCCTTCAACTAAACGAACAACAGTATTGTCTACCTCAATAGAAATTAATCCATCGCGATCACGCGAGTTAATTATTTTACCGCGGCGGTAAATATCACGATCGAGAATGTCGCCCTTACGAAGTTTTTTCTGCCAACCTGGTGGTAAATCACCACCGTTATCTAGCTTTTTCTCTAGACCCGGTGGAAGACTCTTTCCTTTGTCTTTGTCCTTATCTTTTGCCAATACACCTGTTGTGGCTAGACTTAATCCCAACACAGCAACCGTTAATAATGCTTTCATGCAAATACTCCTTTTTTATATACACTTTTAAGCGTAGCAAGTTTTCCTGAACAAGGTATGAAATAACCAAAAAAAGCCGCATTAGCGGCTTCTTACAGGATTAACGATGACGAGTAACGATTGATAATATCTCTCGCGTATCATGTACTAAATGAATCAGGCGGTCATCGATTTCGATGGCAATAATACCATTTCGATCACGGCGCTTAATTACACGCCCATGTCGATAAATATCACGGTCCAGGATGTCACCGTGGTGAAGACGTTTATACCAACCTGGTGGCAAACCACCACCATGTCCTACTTTTTTGTATAAACCGGGTGGTAAATCACGGTAGCTATAACGGTCATACCTATCGTGGCGATCATATCTGTTATGATGATGGTGATGCTTGTGATGCTTCTTATGTTTATGATGCTTTTTACGCTCATGTTTGCGCTCATATCTATCATGGTCACGGTCATGTTTTGCGTATGCTTCCATCGGAATAAAGCTTAGACCCAAAACAGCAACAGAGATAGTTAGTAATTTATTCATAATTGAGACCCTCAACTTTGCTCATATTGAAAGCCTAACGTTTGTGGCTGAATCATAGATGAAGGGTTACAATTTAAAAACGTAATTGTTTACATATCAACACATTAGAAAGCCAACCTTTACATTTCTTTAAACTTCTTTGGTCATCATAGCCAATTTTATGACTCGATTTTGACTTTTTACAACGCTAATTACCGAAAATAGGGCAGTACTTTTCATGCTGATTTAAAGTGCGAATTTTTAGCGTCATAAACACAACGTAAAAAGTTATTAATCGCGAAAGCTTTTACCCATCCTAAAAAGCAGTTACCCTTTGATTTTTGTTGTACCTAACCAAAGGGTTTTCATGAAGTTGTCGATACTCTCAGTGCTTGTGAGCACCTCATTAATTAATCAGCAAGCGATTGCTAATAATGAGCTAGAACATATTACAACAACCGCCTCGCGCAGCGAGGTATTGGCAGATCCACTGCCTGTTGTGGTAAGTAGTATTTCACAAAAGCAACTGGCACTTATCGCTCCAACCCATATTGAACAAGCCCTAAAGCAAGTTGCCGGTGCTAATCTTCAACATGGTAACGGCCAAGAGTATTTACCCGCTTTACGTTCGCCTGTGCTATCAGGTGCCGGTGCTTGCGGTGGTTTACTTACTGCTGAAGATGGTATTCCACTTCGCGCAGCTGGCTTTTGCAACATCAATGAATTATTCGAAGCCCACACTGAAATGGCTGATCGTATCGAAGTACTGAAAGGTCCGGGCTCTGCTCTTTATGGTTCAAACGCAGTGCATGGTGTGGTCAACGTGATCACCCCTGATACAACCTATGACCACAACCAACTTGGTTTTGATTACGGTTCGTTTGGCTATACCCGCTATAAACTAGGTACGGGTCGTGACTTTGGTCAGCAAGGCTTAGGCATTAATGCCACGATCACCCGAGATACGGGTTATCGCGATGACGAAAGTGTTGATCAAGAAAAGCTCTCGCTACGTCACCGTTTTGATGGCGAAAAACTAAGTGTAAGTACAGGCCTTACTTATACCCATTTAGATCAGCAAACTGCTGGCTACATCGAGGGCTTTGAAAGCTATAAGGATGAGCAAATAGCACAGTCTAACTTTGACCCTGATGCATTTCGTAAGGCCCGCTCTTTGCGTGTTTGGTCAAAGCTAAATTGGACACAAGATGAGGCTAACAGCTTTACCCTAACGCCTTATATTCGCGACCAAAGCATGACCTTCTTTAAGCATTTTTTACCGGGTACTCCCCTTGAAGAAAATGCTCAGCAAGGAGTTGGCCTACAATCTAGCTGGCAGCATAAGTTGACCGCTTCTAGCCTGTTAACTGTTGGTTTTGATGGTGAGCTTACTGATGCTGATTTTTTACAATATCAAGACGGCCCCACTCAAGGCTCAGCGTTTTTAGTCGCCACCGTGCCACAAGGTAAACATTATGACTATCAAGTAACAAGTACCCTATTGGCACCATTTGTTAACCTTGATTGGCAACTTGATGAGTTACTCATCAGTCTTGGTGGTCGCTACGAGCGTATGCGTTATGACTACGACAACCAAATGTTGGCTGGTCGCACAAAAGACGATGGCACAGCATGCGCAATGGGTGGGTGTCGCTATTCTCGACCAGAAAGCGGCGTAAATCGCTTTACTAACTTCTCGCCTAAGCTTGGTTTAAGCTATCAATATGCTGATAATCAGTTTATCTATGCCAATGCTTCTGAAGGTTATCGAGCACCGCAAGCGGCAGAGCTTTATCAGTTACAGCGCGAACAGAATGTCGCAGATCTTAAATCCGAAATAGCTAAAAACCTAGAACTCGGTTTAAAAGGTCAACAAGGACAGCTGCATTATGTAGTTAGCATTTATGCAATGAATAAAGAGAATACTATTTTCCGCGACAGTGACTTTTATTACGTCAATGATGGCCAAACCCAGCATCGCGGTGTTGAGCTTGAGCTGGCCTATGCCATTACACCAAGCTTATCGATGCAGTTAGCAGCGAGCCACGCCAAACACACTTACAGTTACGATCAATTACTTGGCGGGGTTAATATTAATGGCAATCTCATCGATACTGCACCACGTAACATCGCAAACTTACAGCTACTTTGGCAAGCAAACGACATAACGCGTGTTGGTCTTGAGCTACATACCACCAGCAGTTACTTTACTGATCCTGAAAACCTGCATAGTTACGAAGGCCACTCGCTAGTTAACTTAAGAGCGGCGTGGCAGCTAACAGCTAACTTTACGGTTACTGCACGAGTGAACAATTTAACCGACGAGCGTTATGCTGAGCGTGCTGACTACACCACATTTAGTGGCGACCGCTACTTTCCGGGAAGACCGCGCAATGCCATGTTATCAGCAAGTTATCAGTTTTAAGTAACCGCATTTTTTGGTGAGCTATCTCATAGTTCACCCACGCTGTTTAGTGTTTTGGTATGATAAATGTACCTCTTGCTATGATCTCTAAACAGCGTGACATCTTCTCAAAATCTAATTCGTAACCTTCTTTTAGTGCTGGGCATTTTTCTTATTGCAGCCAGTTTACGTGCCCCTATCACTGGTATTGCACCGGTGCTTGAACAGATCATTGAACAATTTAAGTTAAATGCATCACAAGCCGGCATGTTGACGACATTACCTTTAATCGCGTTTGCTATTGCCTCGCCTATGGCGGCAAGTCTTGCTAAAAAGTGCGGCCTTGAAGTATCGCTATTTATTGCTCTTGTACTAATAGGCATAGGGGTTGTATCTCGTGTTATTGATTCTGCCACTGTGCTATTTATTGGTACCGCAGTGATTGGCGTAGGTATCGCGATTGGTAATGTGCTATTGCCAAGCCTGATAAAAAGAGACTTTCCACATAAAGTGGCAGTGATGACATCTAGTTATGTTTTGGCAATGGGCATATTTGGTGGCAGCTATTCAGCACTCATCATTCCGCTGGCAGAATATAAAGAACTTGGCTGGCAATTGGCACTCGCAAGTTATGGCTTATTGGTTGTACTGGCAATAGTGGTGTGGTTACCGCAACTTAAGCAGCATACCATGCCAAAACAGTCTCATGTACCTGGTAGCACACAAAGCAAAATTTGGCACTCAGCACTTGCTTGGCAAATCACTTTGCTGCTCGGTTTCAACTCATTTTTCACTTATATCATGCTAGGTTGGCTACCCAGTATACTTATAGAAGGTGGCCATAGCGCTCAGCATGCAGGTGCTTTGCAAGGCGCCTTTCAAGTTGCCTCGGCACTGCCGGGTATTGTGCTTATTCCACTACTTGCCAAATTAAAAGATCAACGCATCTTAACGCTAAGCTTAGCGTTACTTGGTGCGCTTTGTTCTGTTGGATTATTAGTTGCGCCTAGTTTTGCGATGCTTTGGTCAGTCACCTTAGGTTTTTGCTCAGGTGCGTGTTTTATCTTAGGCTTATCATTTGTAAGTTTGCGAACTCATGACTCAATGCAAGCCGCGGCATTATCAGGTATGGCACAATGCATCGGGTATTTACTAGCTGCAACAGGCCCTATTATTGCGGGGTCCTTACATAGCTATTTTAATAACTGGGCAGGAGCACTTTGGCTGTGTATTACATCAAGCCTACTGTGTGCATTGTTTGGTTACTTAAGTGGCCGAAATGTCACTATCGAGCAACAATAAAAATGAAACCGCACTTATTTAGGTGCGGTTTCAAAGGCACTCATATCACTTAGGTTATCGAGCCAAGGTTTATGTGAACGATACCAAATATGGGCTTTAGGGATAAGCTCATCAGCTTGCTCTACAGCGCCAATTCGTAAGCCATAAATACGCTCACCAGCTCCTACAGAAGTAGCATACAAGGCTGTACCACAGTTACCACAAAATCCTTGCGCACGTTGATTACCACTCTCAGCGATTTTTATATATTCTTTTGGTGGAGCACCTGTGAAGGTACCCCCATCTGGCACAGACACCACAACCGTGCGAAAAGGCGCACCCGAGATAATTTGGCAGTCAGTGCAGTGACAGTTAATCACTTTATTTTCATCAACTTCTGCATGGTAAGTTACCTCACCACAATGACAACGACCGGTAACCTTCATATTAAACTCCTTGTTGAGATGACTGCTCTTTTACTGGGTAGTGATTGGCATGTTTTAAGCTTTGTAAGTCATTAAAACGTACCCCATGCTGGGCCATAATAGGATGTATTTTTTTGCTGATCAATTGCCTAATGTAAAAGGGCTGATTCGGCACAAAATGATGGATTGTATGCGTGCGGCCAAAATCAAAACAAAATAACTGAAATGGTAAAAACCAGCGACTGGTGACCACATGCGTTTGCTCAAGCAAGTTATTTACACCGCCATAATAATGCATGGAAGATGTCACTAAGTTAAGAGAGCTCGAACGAATCATATTAGGCACAATAAGTACCACCATTAAAAACTCTGCTCCCGCCAGTAATTCAGCTCCCCATGTTGGCAATGTAAATGGCTGCACAAACTGCACAGCGTAATAAGCAATTACCCCATAAAGAATCGCAAAGTACGCGGTTGTAATCGGAAAGCCCGCATTAAACACGCGTAAAAACTTAAAACCAGTAATTTCTTTATTAAATCGCTTGGTATTGATTAATAAACCTAGCAGACCATCAGTAATGACCAAGGCTCTTAAAAATGGTGATTTAATGCCATTGCCCACTAAGCGCTCTTCTAAATCTTGTGAGGTGCCGGATACTTTATGGTGATGTAAATGAATTTTTCTGCGATACCAAGGGTTAACCGTATTGGGTCGCATTAGCCACACGGTTAACATCATTAGGTTATGAATATAAGGGCGATTACTAAAATACTGCTTGTGGATCAGGTCATGCTCAAGCTCATGGGAGATCGAGGTAATAAATGCAGCCAGAATGATACACAGCCATGCAGGTATAATAGTTAGGTAATAAAGTGTCGCAACGCCAATCAGTGCGCTTAACGACATTAGTAAAATAACCATCGCAATGGTGTTTTGCTGGTTGAGTATAGAGAAACGTGTTCTAAGCGACTGCTCTTCGGTCTTAATGGCCGTAACAATCGCCTTTATGTTTTGCTTTGCGGTTAATTTTGACATCACAAGCTTTGCTAACTGGTTGATATCAAAATCATACCGTAATTACCTACTGCTCTCGAGAAAATTGCGTTAAAAATGGCACTACATCATTTGCTGGCAATGGCTTAGAAAAGTAATAGCCTTGAATATAATCACAACCCGCTTCAGTTAGAACCGCTAGCTGCTCACGCTCTTCAACCCCTTCAGCAACAACTTTAATACCTAACACCCGACTCATTTGGATAATCGATTTAACCAGCGCTTCGTCACCTAAATCAACATGCACTTCATCAATAAATGACTTATCAAGCTTAAGTACATCAACCGGGAAGCGGCGCAAATAACTAAGGGACGAATAACCGGTACCAAAATCATCTAATGAAATTAAACACCCTGCTTGCTTCAACTGCTTTAATACATCGAGATGGTTTGTATTTTCTGGCGCTAGCACACTTTCAGTTAACTCAAATGAAATTTTTGATGGTTTAACACCCTGTTTTTTAATGATTTCAAGCCATGTATTACGCTCAGGGTTAAACTCAGTAAACTCAAATAAAGAGCGATTCACGTTAAAAACAAAGTTTTCATAACCTTCTGCTTCTAACGCTTTTATTTGCTGACAGGTTTTAATCAACACAAGTTCACCGAGAGGTATAATCACTCGAGACTCTTCAGCTAACGGAATAAACTCAACAGGTGATACCCATTGCCCTTGATTATTCCAACGCACCAAACTTTCGAATTTAGCAACCGTGTTATTTTCAACATCAATAATCGGCTGAAAATACACCTCTAACTCGTTATTTTTAACCGCTTGCGTTAATTGCTCAACTAATAGGTTATGCTTTTTAACCTTAATATCCATATCTTTACAGAAAAATAAGTACTCTTCTGCAACTTGCTTTGCATTTAATGTAGCCAGCTCTGCTTGTCTTATTAAACGACGAGCAATTTTTTCTATTTTATGTTGCGATGTTGTATCACTGGTTTGCTCTAATCTGCTAATACCCAATGTAACTGATATTTGTTGATTAATACCACCAATTGAAAAAGGCTCAAGCAATAACGTAGTAACCTGTTTACATACATGTTCAAGTTCACTCGTGTGCTGATAGGTCTGCAAGATAGCAAAACTATCGCCATCTATTCGCGAAAAAGCACATTCTTTAAAATGGCGTTCAAGTCGCTCTGCTAACTTACATAAAACCCTATCACCAAATGTTAAGCCGTATACCGTGTTAATATCTTGGAACTTGTCGATATCAAAGTAAATTACAGCTAAATTGGTATCCACATCGTCTTGATAAGACAGCGACGACACAAGCTGGCACAAGTACTCTTTAAAATAAAAGCGATTGGTTAAACCGGTGAGCTGGTCATGATTCGCATGAAAGTAGATTTTCTGTTCTGCTTCTTTCTTCTCAGTGATATCAAGAATAAACGCCACATAACAATCTTCACCATTATTTTGCATTTTGGTTATAGATAAAAATTGTGTATATAGCGTACCTTGTTTGGTCTTGTTAGTGATTTCACCGGACCACTTACCCTCAGTATTAATTTGGTGCCACATTGCTTTGTAAAAGTGAGGATCATATTTGTTTGAGCTTAAAATTTTTGGGTTTTGCCCTAAAACTTCATCCAACGAGTAGCCCGTCATTTTCGTAAATGCGGTATTCGCGTAGGTAATATGTACATTGTGGTCGCAAATAAAAATTGCTTCGTGGCTTTGTTCTATAAGTTGATTTGCAAAATCGAGTTTAGCAATAAAGCGGTCTTTCTCAATTTCACGTTGAATAAGGCCGGTAAATAATGAGAAAAACGATTCTATTTGCATCGCGTCGTTTATTTCATGCTGAAATAGCGCGACAAGAATAGTATCAGTTTTGCCAGACACGCTTTGTAGAGGTACCCCTACATAAGCTTCAACTCCCATGTCAACGAGCATCTGATCGTTTGGAAATAGCTGCTGAACACCAGCACTATAACTAGAAATACTGCCGCATTTTACATCGTTACAGGGGGTACAGCGGATATCGTAGCTGATGTTTTCAACAATTTCGTCATGCGCAGCCAAAGCAATGGTCGTCGCATGTAACGTTGACTCATCAACTTGAGCTAAAAAAACATAAGAGGCACCAAGTACTTCAGACAAGGAAAGGCATATTGCATTATAAAAGTTTTCACTTTTAAGATTAGATATACTTTCAACAATACGTTTTAAGTCGTATGTACCCACGCGATGCCACCCTACCGATTCAATGCACTAAGTGATTGACTTCACTTATACTTAGACCACAAATTGTATTATAAGATTGTTCTAAACACCATCGGACACTAGTCTAAAATGGTGACATTGCGAGCAAAAAAGCACACATTTTTCGGGGTTATTTAATAATTAAGCATAGTTCGAACTTGACCGCTTATAAATAGAACAAAAGTTGCTTTAATAGTGGCTGAATGGATACTTTATAACGAATTGCAAGCACTAGACAAAGTTCCCCGAAGGAATAGCTTTAGCCTTGATTGTTTTGTGTATGGTTAGGTATTGCTTGGTTAGGCACAAAAGTACCTTTTCGAACTGGATTGCTGAAGATAGCTTGCCCCACATGGCGCTCAAGTCCGCTAACTACTTTTCAGGCATAAAAAAACCCCAGCAAAACTGCTGGGGTCATAAAAGTGGTACCAGTAGGCGGACTTTTACTTACTCCAGTGCCACGCCCCGCGTGGCGCTCAAGTCCGATAAAGACTTTTTCAGGCATAAAAAAACCCTAACCAATTGGCTAGGGTTAAAAAGTGGTACCAGTAGGCGGACTTGAACCGCCACGCCCGAAGGCAACGGATTTTGAATCCGTCATGTCTACCAATTCCATCATACTGGCTTCATTTTTCTTTAACCTTCTAAACACGAGAAGATAAAGAAAAACCACTTTAGAGCAAAAACTTTTTAAACTGCTTTTGTCTCTATGCCAAGCATTATACAAAGAATGGGTAAGGCAGCAAGCCTTTTGTGCGCAGCGGCTACTCAACCGAACAATTATTAAACAAGTTGTTAACTTTAGAGTTTTGGCATCATTCTCGAAACAATCGCCTGACAATCAATATCACAACTAAGGCAACCATATTGACTAAACCCCACACCGGTTAAACGGCTTTTCACAAACGCATCTGCTATAAGCGGTTCGCCAAATTGCAATAGCGTCGCTGCTTGCCAAAGCTGTGCCAGCCTTTCAATTATGCGCCGAGCATGCATTTCGAAGTTTGCGGTATCTGTGAGCATTTCTTTAAGTTCATCGAGTTTTATCGCAAAATCAGGGTGCAAACTGCGTGCTTTTTCTAGCTCATTGATAAGCACCTCAAGTGATTCAGGTTCACGGCTAAACACGCGCAAAAGATCAAGGCACTGCACATTACCAGAGCCTTCCCAAATTGAGTTAACCGGTGCTTCTTTATAAAGTCGGCTGGTAATGTTGTCTTGAACATAACCCACACCACCAATACATTCCATAGCCTCATAAGTGTGCTGCACTGCCCGCTTACAAATCCAATATTTACCGATTGCCGTGGCACTGCGTATCAATGCCACTTCATTGCTATCATCTTGATTATCAAGGGCATGGGCAATACGCATTGAAATGGCAAGTGCAGCTTCTGCTTCAATAGCTAAATCAGCCAGCACATTGAGCATCAGTGGCTGTTGATGCAGATTTTTCCCAAATACACTGCGCCCAGATGTATGCCATATTGCTTCTTTTACTGCTTGTAACATCAATGAACTTGAGCCTAGCATGCAGTCGTAACGAGTTAGAGCAACCATTTGAATAATTGTAGCAATACCTCTTCCTGGTTCTCCGAGTAACCAGCCATGCGCACCTCTAAATTCAATTTCAGAACTCGCATTTGATTGATTACCTAACTTATTTTTTAAGCGCTGAATATACATGGCATTTTTCTCGCCAGTTTCGAGCCAGCGTGGCACTAAAAAGCAAGATAATTGCTTGTCATCGGTATTAGCGAGTACTAAAAATGCATCACTCATGGGCGCTGAGCAAAACCATTTGTGGCCGGTTAAAGCATATAATTGCCCTGCACCACTCTCATTGATGGCGTCGGCTTTGGTGGTGTTAGCTCTAACATCAGAGCCACCTTGTTTTTCGGTCATCGCCATACCTATGGTGACACCCTTTTTTTCGTACCAAGGTTTATTATCTGAATCGTAATGATTTGCCAGTATTTTAGGTAGCCACATAGCCGCTACATTTTTTTGACTGGCTATTGCAGGCACACTGGCAAAGGTCATGGTTAATGGGCAGCCGGAGCCCGGATCAGCATGGTTGTGGAGCACCGCCATCGCTGCTCTTACAACATGACTACCAGCCTTTTTTTGTTGCCAAGGCAATGCGCAGTGCCCTTGCTCTATGGCATGCTGCATCAGCTGATGGTAACTTGGATGATAATCAACTTGGTCTATGCGCTCACCAAAGCGGCTATGTGTATTTAGTTCTGGCAAGTGTTTATTTGCTAAGAACCCAGCACGCAATAATGTGCCGCCCACTTGCTCTCCAAACGCCGTTAAATGTGCAGCCCCCCATTGCCCTGCAAAACGGTTTTGCCAATACTGAAGCACGCTGTCAGCCTCATAGGCGTTGTAATTTTCAAGCGGTTTAGGTTGATTAAATACCTGATGGGTTTCACTTTGAGAAACAGCCATAGTTGTGTACTCATTTTTATTATTTTCTTTACTATAGCAGGTCAGACCTGTTTGTCGACGCGCTAAAGCTTCGCTAAGTATTTCTTGTTTGCTAAGTACTTTGCTAAACTACTGCGCAATTTAATTGGATGAGATAGTTTATGTCAGCTGAGTTTCCACGTGCCGGTTTCTGGCGCCGTTTTGCCTCTTTAATTTACGATACCTTAGTTGTAATTGCTTTTGCGATGCTGACAACTGTACTGTATTTATTAGCTGTTCAAGGGCTAATTTCATTAGACGTACTTAGCATTGGCAACGCTGAGGATGTATCTGCTTTCATTCAAAATTCGCCATTACTGTATGGGATTCGTAGTGCGTTATTGGTAGTGGTGAGTATTAGTTTCTTTAGCTATTTTTGGGCTAAAAGTGGCCAAACTATTGGTATGCGTGCATGGCGTTTGAAGGTGCAAACCCTCGATGGTCGCTTAATTAGTTGGCATCAAGGTGCAATCAGAGCGATTACTGCGCTATTAGGTTTAGGGAATCTAGTGGTGTTGGTTGATTTTAAAAATAAGCGCGCTTTGCAAGATTACATCGCAAAAACAGAAGTTATCACCTTAACCAAAGAAGAAAATAAACGTATTTATCGCTCACTTGATTAAGCAACAAATCAAGCACAAAAAAAGCGTGGCTCAAAACCACGCTTTTTTTGTGTCTTAAAACGAGCATTACACCCGTTTATTCAATAAGTAAGTAGCAAAGCCAATAAATAAAACACTTGGCAATACAGCCCCTACCACGGCTGGAATTTGATACACCATAACCACAGGACCAAAAATCTCATTGGTTAGGTGAAAAGTGATACCTGTGATCACGCCCATAATGATGCGTGCGCCCATTGTCACGGTACGAAGTGGTCCAAATATGAATGATAATGCCACTAATAACATCACGGCTATCGATATAGGCTGCATAATCTTACGCCACAATGCTAATTCATAGGTGCTCGTATCTTGCTCATTCTGTTTCAAATAGCTTAAGTAAGACCATAATCCAGTGAACGATAAAGCCTCAGGTTTTACAGATACAACCCCTAGCTTTTCGGCGGTAAGTTGGGAGCTGTAAAACTCTTCACCTTGTTGCTCGGTAGTGATCTGTTCAGGTGTAATCATTACCTTATTAACATCGCGAAGTAACCAGCCATCCTTGCGATTAAGTGCTTCTTCAGCTTTCGTAATTTGTGTTAATTGCAGTGACTTATCAAAATGATACATGTGTACACCGCGAAGTATGCCTTGTTGATCAACATCTTCGATATTTATAAAGTTGTTACCATCTTTTGCCCACACCCCTTGTTTGGCATTAAAAACATCCCCGCCATAAATCGCTTGGTTACGGATATCTTTTGCCTTGAGCTGTGCTTCTGGTGCACCCCACTCACCTAGTGCCATCATACAAATAGCCATAAACATAGCGGTTTTCATTACTGAAACAATAATTTGCAGCCGTGACATCCCCGCCGCTTGCATGACTACCAGCTCACTATTTGAGGCCAGCGCACCAAGTCCCGTTAAGCCACCAATTAACGCAGCCATAGGAAAGAAAATAACTAAATCGCCTGGCATACTATACAGTGTGTAAATGAGGGCTGTTGCAATATCATAGCTACCACGACCAACCGATTTTAACTGCTCAATAAACTTTATTAGGGTGCTAATACCCACCAATACCATTAAGGCAAAACCGGTTGTTTGAATTATGCTGCGACCTAAATACCAGTCGAGTGTTTTCATCATGCGCTTAACTCCCGCTTAGTCACTACTGCTTTTAACCACGCACCGAGCGGACGACCTTTAATAATCAAGAACCCACCAATAAACAAGGCTGATAAATGGATCCACCACAAGCCAATTGAAGGCGGAATTTTGCCATCTTCAACAGCAAACTTAGCGGCATTCAGTAATATGAAATACCCTAAATATAAGCTGATTGCAGGCACTAATTTAGCAAATTTACCTTGGCGCGGATTTACCACACTTAAAGGCACTGCTAATAAAGTTAATAATGGAATTGAAAGCGGAATAGCTAAACGCCATTGCCACTGCGCAATTGCTTCAGTGGTTTTCATTTTAAACAGATCAAATGTTGGTACAGCTTCTAATTTACGGCGCTGATGCTCAATTTCTTGATCTTGGATTTGCACACTATAGCCATCGAATTCGGTTAAGTTAAGGGCTGCTGTTTCGCCATCGGTTTCGTAACGTTTACCGTCGTTTAAAACAAGTTGTTGCTCACCATTTTCTTGTTCAATCACCACCCCACGCTCAGCATATACTAAACGGGCTAAGTCACCTTTCTCTCGGTCTGGCAACTGGGCAACAAATACTTTGTGAAGCTCTTTGCCGCCATTTTCAATATTGTGAATAAACACAACCGCTTTTTCGTTCCCGGTTTGCTGAAAACGTCCGGCACGTAAAGCCGACAAGCCAGCGTCAGCTTTAGCTTGCTCTTTTAATTGATATTCTTGCTCACTGGCCCATGGCGCGATATAGAGTGTAAGCGCCCCTGCTAATACGGCCATCGCAGTGCTTGAAATAAGCGTCACTCGAACCACGTACCACTCACTCACACCACACGCTCTGAAAACTGTCATTTCGCTGTCAGCATAAATGCGACTGTACGCCAAGATAATACCCAAGAAGATACTTAAAGGCAGAATAAGTGAAGCAAGTTGAGGTAGTTTTAGTGCAATCATCGAAAGCACAAGCTTAGCAGGAAGCCCCCCTTCAGAGGCGTCTCCTAAAATAACAACAAACTTTTGAGACACGAAAATAGTCATCAAAGTTAAAAATACGGCGACCTGCGACTTTAAGACTTCAGTGGTCAAATAACGAAAAATTAGCAATGCTCGCCCCTGTTAAACATCGAGTTTCACTGGAATAGTAAGGAATTTTGAGTAAACTAGTTATTTTACTCACTTTATTATATGCCATCAAAGTTAAATATCATACCTAGCAAGAACATATAATCTTGCTTAAATGGTACAGATGGCCTCTATTATGTGATATTGATATTCACATTAAGATAAAGTTCAAAAACACATAAATAGAGTCACAGTTTATGTACTAACATTAGTGCTTATAAACTAAAAAATGTAAGAAACAGCTCAAAATGAATTTCTTACCCTTATTTTACGAAGGTATTTAGACTCAACATCAGGAGTAACAATGGAATTTAGCGTAAAAAGTGGTAGTCCAGAAAAACAACGTAGCGCATGTATTGTAGTTGGCGTTTATGAGCCACGTCGTTTATCGCCCATTGGTGAACAGCTAGATAAAATAAGTGACGGTTATATCTCAAACTTACTTCGCCGCGGTGATCTTGAAGGAAAACCTGGTCAAGTATTGTTATTACACCACGTTCCCAATGTACTGAGCGAGCGCGTACTGTTAGTTGGTTGTGGTAAAGAGCGTGAGCTTGATGACAAACAATACAAACAAATCATCTCAAAAACGATTAACACGCTAAACGAAACTGGTTCGATGGAAGCTGTGTGCTTTTTAACTGAGCAACATGTTAAAAGTCGTGACACCTACTGGAAAGTCCGCCAAGCAGTCGAAACGACACAAGACTGTTTATACACATTTAATCAGCTTAAAAGCAAAAAGAGCGATCCACGTCGCCCGCTTCGTAAAATTGTTTTCAACGTACCAACACGTCGCGAGCTAACGATTGGCGAAAGTGCAATTGAGCATGGTTTAGCCATCGCTGCGGGTAGCAAGTTATGTAAAGATGTTGCCAATATGCCACCAAACATCTGTAACCCTGCTTACTTAGGTGAGCAAGCAAAGGAGCTTGCAGAAAACTTTGATAACGTAACTGTTGAAATTATTGGCGAAGAAAAAATGGCAGAGCTGGGCATGAATTCATACCTAGCGGTTGGCCGTGGTAGTGCTAATGAGTCAGTAATGTCTGTGATCAACTATCAAGGTGGCGACAAAGATCAAGCGCCAATCGTCTTGGTTGGTAAAGGTTTGACCTTTGACTCAGGCGGTATTTCAATCAAGCCAGGCGAAGCCATGGATGAAATGAAGTACGACATGGGTGGTGCTGCAGGTGTTATTGGTGCTATGCGCGCCTTGGTACAAATGCAGTTACCTATTAATGTGGTTGGTGTACTTGCCGGATGTGAAAATATGCCTGGCTCAAACGCTTATCGCCCGGGTGATATTTTAACAACCATGTCAGGTCAAACTGTTGAAGTGTTAAATACCGATGCAGAAGGCCGGTTAGTATTGTGTGATGCATTAACGTATGTTGAGCGTTTTGAACCAGATACTGTTGTCGACGTAGCGACACTAACTGGTGCGTGTATCATTGCGCTGGGCTCTCATGCTACGGGTTTACTATCAAACCATAACCCACTTGCTCATGATTTACTTAAAGCGTCTGAACAAAGTGGTGACCGCGCATGGCAATTGCCACTGTGGGATGACTACCAAGAGCAACTTGAAAGCCCGTTTGCTGATTTCACCAACTTAGGTGGCCGTGCAGCAGGTACGATTACTGCAGCGTGCTTCTTATCTAAATTTACCAAAAAATATAATTGGGCTCATTTAGATATTGCAGGCACAGCGTGGCGTAGTGGCGGTAAAAACAAAGGTGCTACAGGCCGTCCGGTCCCAATGCTGACACAATATTTACTTAACCGTGCAGGCGTAAACGAAGCCAATCACGACTAACAAGCTAAACATAGCTAAATAAGGCGCCAAATGGCGCCTTATTAATTGAAGCAATACTCGTTCTATGTCAAAATCCCTGTTTTGATCTGTGTATCTGTGGGGACACCCGTCACAATGAGTATGAACGCACAATTTTACGTTCTAAAACAAGATGATAATGCCCAGCAATCAACTGACGCACGTTTCGATCTCGCGGCAAAAATTGCTGCTGATCAGTATCGTCTTGGTCATCGCGTATTTATTTACGCCGATAACACTGACATGGCCCACACAATCGACGACATCATTTGGTCATTTGAACCAGATAGTTTTGTACCACACAACCTACAAGGTGAAGGCCCTAAAGGTGGCGCACCGGTTGAAATTGGTATGACTCCGCCCGTCGGCAACAGAAAAATATTAATCAACTTAGCTGAACACCTGCCGGATTTTATTCGCCGTTTTCAGCAAGTTTTTGACTTTGTACCCATTGAGCCAAACGCTAAGCAAGCCGCCCGTGAGCGGTTTAAAAAGCTTCGCCAACTGGGCGCCCATATTGCAACGCAAGAAATTGACATTTAAGCATTTATTTAAGGTTCTGTGTAATGGATAAAACCTATAATCCGCAAGATATTGAACAGTCTTTATACCAAGACTGGGAAGAAAATGGCTACTTTAAACCGTCTGGCCAAGGTGACGCATATTCAATTATGATCCCGCCACCAAACGTCACGGGTAGCTTACACATGGGCCACGCGTTCCAAGATACCATCATGGATACGCTAACGCGTTTAAAGCGTATGCAAGGCAATAATACATTATGGCAAGTAGGTACTGACCACGCGGGTATCGCAACACAAATGCTTGTTGAACGTAAGCTTGCTGCTGAAGAAGGTAAAACACGCCACGATCTAGGCCGTGATGCATTTATCGAAAAAATCTGGGAGTGGAAAAATCACTCTGGCGGCACTATCACTAAACAATTACGTCGTTTAGGTGCTTCTGTAGATTGGGATCGTGAGCGTTTCACTATGGACGAAGGTCTTTCTGAGGCGGTTAAAGAAGTATTCGTACGTCTTCACAAAGAAGATCTAATCTACCGTGGTAAGCGCCTGGTAAACTGGGACCCTAAACTACACACCGCTATTTCTGATCTTGAAGTTGAGAACAAAGACAAACAAGGTCACATGTGGAACTTACGTTACCCACTTGCTGATGGCGTAACAACACAAGATGGTAAAGACTATATCGTTGTTGCCACAACGCGTCCTGAAACAATGCTAGGTGATTCAGGTGTTGCGGTTAACCCTGACGATGAGCGTTACCAAGATCTGATCGGTAAAGAAATTTTACTACCTATCGTAAACCGTCGTATTCCAATTGTTGCCGATGAGCATGCAGACATGGAAAAAGGCACTGGTTGTGTAAAAATCACCCCTGCCCACGATTTTAACGATAACGAAGTGGGTAAACGTCACCAGCTTCCTATGATCAACATCTTCAATAAAGATGCTGCGATATTAAGCGAAGGCGAAAGCTACACATTCGACGGTAAAGAGCTTGAATTAGATGCGCCAATTCCTGAGCGCCTACATGGCCTTGACCGCTTTGATGCACGTAAAGCGATTGTGAGCGAATTTGAAGAGCTTGGCCTATTAGAAAAAATTGAAGATCACAGCTTAACAGTCCCTTACGGTGATCGTTCTGGCGTAGTGATTGAGCCACTTCTTACTGACCAGTGGTACGTGCGCGTAGCACCTCTTGCAGAGCCTGCAAAAGAAGCGGTTAAAAATGGCGACATTAAATTTGTACCTCAGCAATACGAGAACATGTACTTCTCGTGGATGAACGACGTACAAGATTGGTGTATTTCACGTCAGCTTTGGTGGGGTCACCGCATCCCTGCTTGGTACGACAACGAAGGTAACGTATATGTTGGTCGTGACGAAGCTGAAGTACGCCGCGATAACAACCTTGCTGATGATGTTGCACTTAAGCAAGACGAAGACGTTTTAGATACTTGGTTCTCATCTGCGCTTTGGACTTTCTCAACGCAAGGCTGGCCTGCAAACACTGATGATTTAAAAACTTTCCACCCGTCTGACGTATTGGTAACAGGTTTCGACATCATCTTCTTCTGGGTTGCTCGTATGATCATGATGACCATGCACTTCATCAAAGATGAAGACGGCAAGCCACAAGTACCATTTAAAACCGTTTACGTAACAGGCCTTATCCGTGATGAAAACGGCGATAAGATGTCTAAATCGAAAGGTAACGTTCTTGATCCTATCGACATGATTGACGGTATCGACCTTGAAAGCCTAGTTGAAAAGCGCACTGGCAACATGATGCAACCACAACTAGCGAAGAAGATTGAGAAAAATACTCGCAAAACATTCGAAAACGGTATCGAAGCACACGGTACAGACGCGCTACGTTTCACCCTTGCAGCAATGGCTTCAACGGGCCGTGATATCAACTGGGATATGAACCGCCTAGAAGGTTACCGTAACTTCTGTAACAAACTATGGAACGCGAGCCGTTACGTATTAATGAATACAGAAGAGCAAGATTGTGGCTTCGCTACAGATGCTGAAAAACAGTACTCACTTGCTGATCGTTGGATTTTAGGCCAATTTGAAGCAACCGTTAAAACCTATACTGAGCATCTAGAAAACTACCGTTTTGACTTAGCAGCAAACACCATTTATGAGTTCACTTGGAACCAATTCTGTGACTGGTACCTAGAACTGACTAAACCAGTATTGTTTAAAGGTAACGAAGCACAGCAACGTGGTACTTGTCATACTTTGATCACGGTATTAGAAAGCCTACTACGCTTAATGCACCCGTTAATGCCTTACATCACAGAAACGATTTGGCAACGCGTGGCACCACTTGCAGGCATTGAAACTGCGGGCACTAGCATCATGGTTCAAGGTTTCCCTGTTTACAATGAAGCTAATGTTGATAGCCAAGCAATGGCTGACCTTGAGTGGGTTAAACAATTCATTCTTGCTATTCGTAACATCCGTGGTGAAATGGATATCAGCCCAAGCAAACCATTATCGGTATTGCTTGCTAATGCGTCTGACGAAGACAAGCGCCGCTTAACGGATAACGAAGCATTCTTAGCGTCTCTTGCTAAGCTTGAAGAGTTCACGCTTCTTGATAACAAAGACGATGCACCTGCATGTGCAACATCATATGTTGGCAACCTTGAGATCATGATCCCAATGGCTGGCCTAATCGATGTTGAAGCTGAATTAGCCCGTATCGCGAAGCAGCTTGAAAAAGCAGAAAAAGGCTTAGCACAGGTTCAAAACAAGTTAGCTAACGAGAAGTTCGTAAATAATGCACCTGAAGCTGTGCTTGCTAAAGAGCATGCTAAACTGGCTGAATTTACAGATGCGAAAGACAAACTATTAGCGCAAAAAGCGAAAATCGAAAGTCTATAACAGCATATATAAAGCGCGATTTATTCGCGCTTACAAAAAAGCCGCGCTATAACATTGTTATAGCGCGGCTTTTTAATGCTCTGTAGCGCAACTTTACGTCGCGCCAGTATTAAAACGTGTAGTTATACTGAGCACCAACTAGTACTGCGTGACCTTTTGATTCATATTCCCATGAAACATTTTGGCCTAAAGAAGCTGCTAGGCTGTCTTTTTCAGAGAAGTTTTGTGTTTTACCACGAAGGATACTTACACCTAAGTCAACATTTGAGTTTTCGCTGAATGCGTAGTTACCACCAAACGAGAACCAGAAACGATCTGTATCAGGGATAGAGATTGATAAGTGTGATTTATCAGCTGGTGATTCGTCGTATGCAATACCTGCACGAAGTAATAATGCATCGCTGTACTGGTAGTCAGTACCGATAGAGTAACGCATTGAATCAGAGAAGTTCTCTTCTTTAGAGAATACAGGCGTTTCAAGGCTTGGTGTATATGCTTCTAATTTTTGGAAGCTGTCCCAACCTGTCCATAAAATGCTGTAGTGTACGCCTAGCTTCTTATCAACTTGATGTGAACCAGAAAACTCAGCAATTGCTGGTAGTGTTAGTTTTAACTCACCAGGTACTACAGTGCCCGCTAAACCGCCAACAGCAGCTGGAAGTTGGTTTGAGTACTCACCTTCAAAATCGATATCTGTTTCGCTGCGGTAGTTAAAACCTAAACGGCTATTCTCATCTAGTTGATACATTACACCAACGTTCCAACCAAAGCCGTAGTCGTCGCCTTCAAGGTGAGCGATTTGCGTGCTAGCTGGTAAACCAAATGGGTTAGTACCTGCATTACGAACAACTTTAGCATCAGCATAAACATAGTTTAAACCAAGACCTAGGCTGAACTGTTCGTTGATTTTATATGAAGCGCTTGCATTCATATTTACAGTAACGATTTCAGTTTCACCTGCAATAGAGCCCGCAGCGTAGTCATCGTTAAATTCAGTAGAAAGACCAAAGTTTGAGAAAGCACCAAAGCCTAGTGATACTTTGTCGTTTAATGGCATTGTGAAGTAGCCAGCAGGAATAAATGCAGATGGTGCGATGCTATCATCATCAATAACATTCTCATCTAAACCATATGCCGCACCTTCTCCATTTAGACTTACGTCAGGAATTACAGCAATGCCTGCAACTGAAATTTGCTTGTCTTTGAATAAAGACATAAGTGCAGGGTTGCGAGCAACAACAGAGGCATCATCAGCTACGGCTGCTTCACCAGCGTATGCACGACCTAAACCTGATACGTTTTGCTCTGCTAATTGGAAGGCTGCAGCAAAGCTGTCAGCAGAAACAACAGCAAGTGATGCTGCAATTAGTGTTTTAGTGAACTTCATAAATCTGTGTCCTCTTGCAAACTTGTGCGTTAGCTAATCCAACATCGAGGGCAACCCATTAGTTAAGCATAAAAGATTAGCACTGTATGTTGGTATTAGATGTTTTATTCTAATGATTACAAACTTTCGAACATTACCTTAATTAAGATCAAAAAACTGTAATTTTTCGTTAGAAATAGGTAAAAAACCCGCATTTTAACAACAAGATAACAACTTATTAAAACTCATCAGATCTCTGGTTACAAACCTTACAAACAACAATAGTTATCATTTGCATTGACATGTATTTGTTGTCCCTTTAGACTTAAATAAAGGTTTTTCAGTTAGGATCGGACCATGGAAATCGCACTTATTGTTGTTGCGCTGATGTTATGCGGTGTGAGTGTTCATTATTTTTGTAAAGCTAACTACTGTGCGTGTACTAAAGCAGGTGATTGCGATAACCCTGTGAATCACTTTTGGTTAAAAGCGATGTTTAGTGCGGTATTGTCACTCATGTTATGCTGCATCGCCTTGCATGTCGAAAAAGGGACGTTGTTGTGGTTGGTTTTAATGACTAGTTGTTTTAGTGGTGCATTTATATCAGCAAAACGCAGCGCTAGAAAACGCTGCGTTAAGTCTAAACAAGCAGATGCTCTTTTAACAAACGAGCCAAATTAAGCTGATAATCTAGCGGTTTTATACTTGCAACAATCTTAAGATCTTGCTCTTCATTCAAATTAACATCTTTCGCAGTAATGTGGTGCTTGTGTTTCGCGTTATAAAATATTTTAACTTTAGGCTTGATTGGATTTTGATGATTTCCTTCCATTACCAGCGCCAAACGCTCATTGTTTAACTTCACAATCGTGCCAACAGGATGTACACCTAAGCATTTAATAAAGCGTTGCACCAACTCTGAATCAAACATCTGTTTGTTAGCAAGTAAATAGCGCAGTGCCGAGATGGGTTCTTCACCCATTTGGTGAGGTCTGTCCGCCGTCATTGCATCATACACATCAACAATAGCCATAATGCGCGCTGGTCGGCTTAACTTTTCTCCGGTGATGCCCCGAGGATAACCGCTGCCATCTAAACGTTCATGATGATTAACTATCATCTCTAACATTAAGGGCGTAATGCCTTTTTCACCTTTCACTAAACCTAAACTTTGTGCCACATGTTTTTTTACTACCTGCATTTCATTATTATTTAATGCGCTTGGCTTAGAAAGAACCCCCTGTGGCATCTTGGCTTGCCCAATATCATGCAGCAATGCACCCATTGCTAATTCTTTAATGGTTTTTTCTTTATAGCCTAAGTACTTGGCAAACACACTAACCAAAATGGCGGTGTTGATCATATGTCGCCAATTATAAATATGTTTATCTCTGAGCCGTGTTAAGATAGTCAACGCATTGTGATTACGAAATACCGAGCTGACTATATCAACGGCGATATCATCAAGTACCGACACATTCATTTTTAAACCCGAGGTAATATCAGAGTAGAAGCCTTGCAGTTTTCGACTATGTTGTTCGTAATGCACACTGGCTTTTAGAAACTCTTGTTGAACGGTGATCCCTTGAGGTACTTCGTTAGCCGCAGGCTTTTGTTCTACTTTGGCTTTAGTAGTCTCAGGTTTTGGTTGATATTTTTTAGGAAGTGCAACATCACTTTGGGTGAAGTCGATAAGAAGCTCTTCAACACCTTCAGATATTAAGCGCTGAATAATGGTTTTATCGCGGACCAGGCCACGCGTCTTAATTTTTATGCTATTTACGTGCTCTTGCTGCTTACTGACACTGTCAACAAACATCCCTGGTACTAGTTCGGCAATGGGTAAAGTTATAAGCATAAACGCGCTTGGTGTATAAAAAGATTGAGTTTTTAATTATCACCAATTAATCAAAAATGTCTATATATTATTCTTAGAATACGAAATAGGTATGGGTTAGAAAGTTGAAAAGGGGAAAATTAAAAAAGGGAAAGTTAGAAAGTAGCAACTCGCTAACTTTACTCTTTCCCCTAGAAGCTCACAAACTATTAAGTTTCAATCTGAGAGCTGAAAGCTGATAGCTGTTTACTCCTGAAAGTAAGTGCCCCAGCCGTCGTATTCAACATCAGTTTGCTGAGCAAGCGCTTCTAGCTTGTCTACGTCTTCCATAATCGCTTCTACGTCAAGTTCACACTCAACAACCACATCAAAGCTCCACACTTTCTCGCCGTCTTCTAGCTCAAGTTCAGCAGGTTCTTCAACATCATAACCTAGTTTAAAAGCGGCTAAAGCTGCTTGCTCTAACTTTTCAAAATTTTCGCTAACAAAGTGGTGTTCCACTTCATAAAGTACTTCAGGATCTGAGCCATCTTCAAGTAATGAAGTTACGATGTCTTCAGTAATTTCGCGCCAATTTTCCATTATTTATTTCTCACTTGAGCATCTAATTCAGTTATTTTAGCAGCCATAACCTGATGAACATGGGATGCATGATCACGAGCAGATACGTCTTTATCAAGATAGATTGGCGCTAACATTTCGAGATAAATTGTACCATTATCCCAGCGATTTAGCTTAATAGTTTTATGTGTTGTACTCATACAAACAGGCACTACTGGCACATCGGCACTCATAGCAGTATGAAAAGCACCGGTTTTAAAAGGTAATAAACCTCGGCCATAGCTACGTGTACCCTCAGGGAACATCCATACCGATAACCCTTTACGCTTAATTTTTTCGGCTGATTTAGAAATTGTACCAGCTGCTTTTGAGCGATTAGCTCGGTCAATTAATATATTGCCTGATAGCCAATAAAGCTGGCCAAAAAATGGGATCCACTTAAGACTTTTTTTACCAAGGCTTACACAGTTCTCAGGCACCATCGCTGGCAAAGTAAATAAATCATAATTATTTTGATGGTTAGCTACATACACTGCAGGACCAATATTTTTAGGATCTTCGTGGTACTTAAGCTCAAGCTTTACACCCAATACTTTAGCAACTTTGCAAAACCACCCAGAGATAATGTGAACGTTATTGGCATGAAACGGCTTCACAATACATAAAAGCAAACCAACAAGGCAGCTAAAAACTATAAATAAAGCCATGAAAATAATGCGAAAAACAGCTAACAAACGAATTCTCCTCGTACTAATCAGCGCGCATTATACCGTGATTAATTGCATTTCCATAGTATTAAGCGAACACATGTAAGCTAAAAATTATTACAAAATCGCTTACCGGCATTACCATTACGGCTATCTGAAATAGCCAATTGCTAACCGTGTTCAGAGTTTTCTCTTGTTCATTTATGAAGCATCTTAAAAGGTGCTAGGCCTATGAATGATAGTATTTTCGATAGCTTTATTCCTACTTATGACGCAATTGGTTGAACGTTTATGAAAAACACATCTTTATCTCTAGCTGTACTGTGCGCATTAACGCTAAGTAACTACAGTGTGGCAAATAACACAGAAACTCACTACTTTAACCAAAATGCCCTTAATAGTGATACCGAAGGAAACTTTCCTGCAACCGTACTTTTTGCTCAAAATTCAATAACGCCTTCTATAAATAAGATCGAAGAGGATATTCAACCTCATTTAGTAGCGCAAAGAAAAACCATGTTGATGTTCAAGCCACATCAAGAATTAGCAAATGACTCTCAAATTATCTTAAGTGTGCTTGATAGCAACGATACCCTCGTGTATCAAACGTTTATGCGCTCACCTGATGCCTTTACTAAACCCTTTGGTTATGATGATAATTCTGTTAACTATTCTGATAACACTTTTTCGAGCATTCTGCCGGCATCAGTTATTCAGCCGAACATTCACTTTGCGTTTGAGCTAGGCGATAAGTCAAGTAAACTAAATAACGTCAAAGTTGGTGCAAGCACAAGTCTTATAATTAATACTATTGATGTAGGCTTGCTTACTCCTTATCGAGACAAGTTCACTTTTCAACACGATGCTGATTTACATCGCCAGTACTTTCAGCAAGTCCCTATTACTAAGCTATCTGTAAATAATTTTGAACCGCTGCATTTAACCGAAGTGATGATGCCTGACGGCCGCCTGTTGACTGACTCAGATCCAAGTAAAGGGGGAATTTACTCTGGCGATATGCGCCATTTAATTGCTAAAAACCTGCTGTCGCATGGTATCAATAATGCTAATTATGGTATCAATGCGTCTGGTATCGGTGGTCCGACAGCACACCCGTATAGTGCAGCACAAGTAACCGCCCATAATGCTATTGGTAAGTACGATAATGGTATCTTTGTTCACGGTTTATCAGGTGGTGCGGGCATGGTGACACTGTATAAATCTGTTGGTAATGAATTTAGTCACGAGTTAGGACATAACTTCGGTTTAGGCCATTATCCTGGCGGCGAAAATGGAGTATTAAATCGCCCCGCCGATGAACGTAATTCAACTTGGGTTGGGATGGCGACTTAGATAAATTTATACCAAACTTTTCACCTAAGTTATCGTATAAAGACCGCTGTTATAAACAGACCTGTATTGCTGCATTTAATGGTCATCAATATGGCACAGGCTCTATGTCTGGTGGTGGGCCAATGTACAGCGAGTACAACAAATACACGCTACATACTCCATACGAGTTGCAACATATACAACGCTTTTTAGAAAACAAAGCACATTTTGATAGCAGCAGCAAAACTGGGTTTAGTAAATGGGATCCGCTGACTCAATCAATGCAACCTTGGAACAATACAGTCTTAGATACCAATACACTGCGCTTGGTTAATCGCATTCCTTATAAGCAAGATGTTCCAATCACAACTATTATCGGTTTTTATGATCCTGAACAACAGCTACAAAGCTTTATTTACCCTGCTCTTCACGGTGCTTCAGGCGCCGTCTATAAAGACAGCTTCTCTTCATCAAGCTGTAAGTTAATTGTCAAAACCCAAAAAGCAGGGAATAAAACCTTCAACCTACCTGCAACACGATTAACAACAGGTAAAATGAATAAGCTCCACATTAATCTAGAGGCAGCTTCAGTACCAACTAGCGCTTCTGTGTACTGCGACTCAAACCTACTGGTATGGCAAGAGCTAGAACCTGCAAAACAAAACTTACCAGCCTCAGTTATCACTACTCAAGAGAAGCCAAAAGCCTGTATTGTAAACATAGAAACAAACGAAGAGTTTTGTCTACAGGATGGACAAAAAGCAAGCTCTCTTCCCGCTTTTGTAAGTCGAAAGCCTGTTTATGTGAGAGCACCACAAGGTTTACAGGTTATGTTATCTGACTATGGAAACTTATCTTATAACCGCATTGCGACTTTTAATGGCACCGTTGAAAATAACAAACTGAAAAATGTTTTAGCAAAAAATGGACAATATTTAGATTTCTCTAAGCCGCGCTCTATGCGCGTATTTAGCTCTGAGGAGCCTTTAGGTTGCATTGTAAGCTTGCTAGATCAAAGTGAATACTGCTTAAAAGCAAATGAACGCTCAAACTACAGGCTACCTGCTTATATCAATAAACATCCTGTATACGTTAAAGCAGCGCCAGGAGTAGCAGTGACTCTTTCTGATTGGCCGAATCTATCTTATCGCCATACAGCTACGTTTACTGAAAATACCAGCCATCAAGATTTGCAAAATGTAAAAGCCGATAACGGTCAATACCTTAACTTTTCTAGGCCGGCTTCAATGAGAGTCGTTGCAAACTAAAGCAACAAAAAGGCCTGCAATTGCAGGCCTTGTATTTTACTATATTACTTCACTTGACGACTCATCACTATCATCAGTCTGAGTCATCTCAACAACAGCTTCATCAACCCGCTGCAGACCGCGTGGTAATTTGTTACCTCGTCTACCCCGTTCACCATGATAATGCTCAAGATCAGACGGTTTCAGTGTAAGTTTTCGTTTACCTGCATGCAGGGTTACGCTACTGCCCTCTGGCACCACAGCAAGTACTTTTACAAACTCTTCACGAGCTTGTACTTTCGCACTTGGAATAGAAATAATCTTATTCCCTTTACCTTTACTTAACTTAGGCAAGTCACGCAGAGGGAATAACAGCATTCGGCCTTCGTTCGAAATTGCCATACAGTAGTCTGTCGCTACATCAGTCACTCTAATTGGCGCGAGTAATTCACCGCCTTTAGGAACACTAACCAGCGCTTTACCGTTTTTGTTCTTACTCACTAAATCTTTAAAGTCGCTAATAAAGCCATAACCTGCATCTGAAGCCATTAACAACACTTGGTTGTCTTCAGCCATCACCACATGCTCAAAGTTGGCACCAGAACTTAGGTTAAAGCGCCCTGTCATTGGTTCACCTTGACTACGAGCTGAAGGTAAACTGTGCGCATCGGTAGCAAAAGCGCGACCACTTGAGTCTAAGAACACTGCAGGCTGATTACTCTTACCTCGCGCCGAGGCTTTATAGCTGTCGCCAGACTTATAACTTAGCCCTTCAACATCTAAATCATGGCCTTTACCAACGCGTGCCCAGCCTTTTTCAGATAGCACAACTGTAACTGACTCAGAAGGAATAAGATCTTTTTCGCTTAGTGCTTTTGCTTCTACACGTTCAACGACTGGTGAGCGGCGATCATCACCGTACATTTCAGCGGCTTCTTGGATTTCTTTTTTCATCAACGTCGACATACGACGCTCAGAACCCAGAATTTGCTCTAACTTGTCACGTTCAAGCGCAAGCTCATCTTGCTCACCTTTAATCTTAAATTCTTCAAGTTTTGCTAAATGACGTAGCTTTAATTCTAAAATTGCTTCGGCTTGAATATCGGTAATACCAAAGCGCTCCATTAATACGGGCTTTGGTTTATCTTCAGTACGAATAATTTCGATGACTTCGTCGATATTTAAAAAGGCAGTTAATAAACCTTCTAAAATATGCAAGCGTGCTAACACTTTATCTAAGCGGTATTGTAAACGGCGACGAACTGTTTCACGGCGGAACGTTAACCACTCAGTTAAGATACTACGTAAGTCTTTAACTTGCGGACGACCATCAAGGCCAAGCATGTTTAAGTTTACGCGGTAGTTCTTTTCTAAATCGGTGGTTGCAAACAGGTGTGCCATTAGTGGCTCAGCCTTGATGCGGTTCGAACGCGGTACAATCACAATACGGGTTGGATTTTCGTGATCTGATTCGTCACGTAAATCGGCAACCATCGGTAACTTTTTAGCGTTCATTTGTGCAGCAATTTGCTCAAGTACTTTTGCACCTGAACACTGATGAGGTAGCGCTGTAATTACAATATCACCGTGCTCTTCAGTGTAAATTGCACGCATCTTGATAGAGCCACGTCCGGTTTGATAAATCTTACGAATATCATCTTTCGGAGTGATTATCTCAGCTTCTGTTGGATAGTCAGGGGCATGCACTAACTCAAGCAGCTCTTCGATTTCAGCTTTTGGTTTATCAAGCAGTAAACAACAGGCACTGGCAACTTCTCGCACGTTGTGTGGTGGAATATCCGTTGCCATACCTACCGCGATACCAGTCACACCATTGAGCAAAATGTGCGGTAAGCGCGCTGGCAATACCATTGGCTCATCGAGTGTGCCATCAAAGTTTGCGGTCCAATCAACAGTACCTTGGCCGAGCTCTTTTAATAAAACTTCAGAGAACTTAGATAAACGCGCTTCGGTATAACGCATCGCCGCAAATGACTTAGGATCGTCCGCGGCACCCCAGTTACCTTGGCCGTCCACCAGCGGGTAACGATAAGAAAACGGCTGAGCCATCAACACCATGGCTTCATAACAAGCACTATCACCATGGGGATGGTATTTACCAAGTACATCACCAACAGTACGCGCAGATTTTTTATACTTAGCTTGCGCCGATAACCCAAGCTCGCTCATTGCATAAATGATACGACGCTGTACAGGCTTTAGACCATCACCCACATGCGGTAAGGCGCGGTCCATAATGACGTACATTGAGTAGTTTAAGTAGGCGTCTTCAGTAAAACGCCCCATTGTTTGTTGTTCTATGCCCTGCATCAGCAAGGTATCAGTATCACTCATTAACGCTTACCTATTTTTTCTTTGCGCTAACACGATAAATCACGTTAGCAAAGTCGTCTGAGATCAATAAGCTGCCATCTGCAAGTTCTGCAAAGGCAACTGGGCGACCAAATGTTTCTTCATTTTGCATAAACCCTGTAACGAACGGAGTGTATTGAGTAATACGACCTTGTTCAACGTTCGCTAACATCACTCTGTAACCCGATTTTTTACTGCGGTTCCAAGAGCCATGCTCAGCAACAAATAGTTGCTCTTTGTATTTCGCAGGGAACTGTTTGCCGTTATAAAAATGAATACCAAGAGGTGCCACGTGCGCACCAAGTGCAAGCGCAGGTGACTTGTAATCAGCAATGCTCTTACCTTGACCAAACTCAGGATCTAAAATGGCGCCTGCATGTACATAAGGGAAACCATAATGTGCCCCTTCTTCACCTTCACCTACACGGTTGATTTCGCAAGGAGGCATATCATCGCCCATCATGTCACGGCCATTATCACTAAACCAAAATGCATTGGTAGTTGGGTGATAATCAAAACCAACTGAGTTACGAACGCCTTTGGCGATTGTTTTAATTTCTTTTGTATCTACATCTAACGAAAAGATACGACCATATTTGTCGTCTTCCGCACAAATGTTACATGGCACACCCACAGGCACAATTAGCTCACCGGTTGGCGCAAAGCTAATGAACTTCCAGCCATGATGACGATCGGTTGGGAATTTATCGTAAACGACTTCAAATTTAGGGTCTTTTAGGTTTTTATCGATATCTTTAAAACGGATGATACGCGACACTTCTGCCACATATAAATCACCATCTTTAACAGCTAATCCCGAAGGCATTTCAAGGCCTGTGGCGATAACCATTTTTCTATCGGCAACGCCATCACTATTATGGTCTATTAATGCATATACATTGCCCGCTTTTCGTGAACCAGCATACACAATGCCTCTTTTTGACACGGCAATCTGACGCGCATTTTCAACGTCATCAGCAAACAAGCTGATAGTAAATCCATCAGCTACAGTGAGTTTATCAAGAATATCTTTGGCCATTACCGGCGCTGACAACAAGCTCAGCGATAATAATGAGGTCAGTATTTTTTTCATTTTTCTTGCCCTTTCATTCGTTCAACTACCTTAACTAAACTTGTGCGCGGTTACCGTGATCTTCCAACCACTGGCGACGGTCTGATGAACGTTTCTTTGCAAGTAACATGTCCATCATCTCCATCGTTTGCTCCTCTTCGTCCAGCGTTAATTGCACTAGACGACGCGTATTTGGATCCATAGTGGTTTCACGTAATTGTAGTGGGTTCATTTCACCCAACCCTTTAAAGCGTTGAACATTGACCTTACCACGTTTCTTCTCGGCCTCAATGCGCGCTAAAATGCCGTTCTTTTCATCTTCATCAAGGGCATAGTACACCTCTTTACCAATGTCGATACGGAATAATGGCGGCATTGCTACATACACGTGACCTTCTTTAATAAGTGCAGGGAAATGACGCACGAACAAAGCACACAATAGAGTCGCAATGTGTAATCCATCCGAGTCAGCATCGGCCAAGATACAAATTTTGTTATAACGCAAACCAGATAAATCACTCGAATCTGGGTCTATACCTAGTGCCACAGAGATATCATGCACCTCTTGCGACGCTAAAATCTGACCCGACTCCACTTCCCAGGTATTTAAGATTTTACCGCGCAGCGGCATGATTGCTTGGAATTCACGGTCACGCGCTTGTTTTGCTGAACCACCCGCAGAGTCACCCTCTACTAAAAACAGTTCAGTGCGGTCATTATCTTGCGCGCTACAATCGGTTAATTTACCTGGTAATGCAGGGCCAGAAGTAATGCGCTTACGCACAACTTTTTTGGCGGCACGTAAACGGCGCTGTGCATTTGAGATACATAGCTCAGCTAATAATTCTGCCGTTTCTGTGTGCTCGTTTAGCCATAAGCTAAATGAATCTTTTACTACACCAGAAACAAATGCTGCACATGAACGTGAAGATAGCTTTTCTTTGGTTTGACCAGCGAACTGTGGGTCTTGCATTTTTACCGACAACACATAGCTACAGCGCTCCCAGATATCATCTGGCGTTAGCTTTACGCCACGCGGTAATAGGTTTCTGAATTCACAGAATTCACGCATTGCTTCAAGTAAGCCTTGGCGTAAGCCATTGACGTGTGTACCGCCTTGGGCTGTAGGGATTAAGTTTACATAACTTTCAGCGATTGACTCACCGCCTTCAGGTAACCAAACCACAGCCCAATCAGCGCCTTCTGTAGAGCTAGAAAATTCACCTATAAATGGGTCTTTTGGCAGTACTTCAAAACCTTTAACAGCTTCATTTAAGTAATCTTTTAAACCTGTTTCGTAATACCACTCTTGGCTTTCTTTGGTTTGCTTATTGGTAAACTTAATACGCAGGCCTGGGCATAATACTGCTTTGGCTTTTAGCAAATGATTAAGCTTAGTAATAGAGAAGTTAGCTGAGTCAAAATAGCTGGCATCAGGCCAAAAACGCACAGTTGTACCTGTATTACGCTTACCCACAGTACCAATGACGTTAAGGTCTTCAACCTTGTCACCGTTCTCAAAAGCCATACGAAATTGCTGTGCATCACGGCGCACGGTTACTTCAACACGAGTCGATAGCGCATTTACAACCGAAATACCTACCCCGTGTAAACCACCCGAAAACTGATAGTTTTTATTTGAGAACTTACCACCGGCATGTAGCTTGGTAAAAATAAGTTCCACACCCGGAATACCTTCTTCTGGGTGAATATCAATTGGCATACCACGACCATCATCAATAACTTCAAGTGAGTTATCTTCATGAAGAATAACATCAATTTTTGTTGCATGACCTGCCATTGCTTCGTCGACACTGTTATCGATAACCTCTTGACCTAAGTGGTTAGGACGAACCGTGTCGGTATACATACCTGGGCGGCGTTTTACGGGCTCTAACCCGTTTAAGACTTCAATTGCTTCGGCGTTATAATTTTGCTGACTCATAGTTTTTATATCTTTTATGCGCTTAGCTATGTTTTACGTGATTTTAAGAAAATCTACAATACTTGCAAAGGTTTGTTCGAAGCCGATAAAACTATGATCGCCTCCAAATTCAACGTGTTGCTTACACTGAGAATAATAGTTAACCGCCTGCTGAAAAGGCAGTACTTCATCGCCCGTTTGCTGTAGCAAATAAAGCAATGAAGGAGTGTCTAATTGCGGCAAATATAAACTGCGCAATGCATCCATGTGACGAGTACCAAGTTCGTAATGACTATCTTGATACGGGTTATAATTTGGCCCTAAATAGTTATCGAGTAACTCAAATGGGCGAACCGCAGGGTTAATCACCACCGCAGGTATCGAATAACGTTGCGACAGATAGGTCGCATAAAAACCGCCTAATGAACTACCTAGTAATACAGTATCATCATTTAGCAATTGTTCTAATTGTATAATTGCATGTAATGGCTCATGGGTTAATCGCGGCACCTGATAATCAACATCAAATTGCGCCATATGTTCACCAAAGCGCACGGCTTTGTAAGATTGCTCAGAACTATTAAAGCCATGAATATAAATTACCCGTTTAGCCATACTACATCCGTGCTTAACTGCAATTTTTGTTGTGCATCAACATTTAAGTTAATGACACGAAATGCGGGGCCTAAATCGTCTTGCTGCCATGCCATCGTGTGCTTGGTAAATTGTATCGAGCTGGCTGGTGTAGCAAACACGCTAAGATCACGGTAGGTTTGCGTGTATTCATGATGCACATGACCATGAAACACACCAATACACTGTTCACTGTTTACACACATGTTTAAAAACTGTGGACCATTTTCTAGCATATGTTTATCTAAATAAGCTTGAATTGGCAACGGATTATGATGACAAAACACCACGCTTGGAACTTGCCCTATTGCTTGGCTTAATTCATTCAAATGCGTGTGTGTTACCCAACCTGCTGGCGTCGGACCTTTTGAGTTTGCTAAAAGCAGTTGCCCACCTAAAAACGTAATGCGTTTACTGTTTAAAATTTGCGGGCTTGTAAGCTTTTCATATTCAGCGAGTTCATCATGATTGCCAGGCAACCAAAATACCGGGCAGCTGAGCGCTGAATCTGTAATTAATTTAGCAAAAAGTTGATAAGACTCGCTGCTGTGATCTTGTGTTAAGTCGCCACCAAACACCACACAATCAGCATCTAGCTCAGCAATGGCATGTAAACAGCGCGCAAAATACGCAGCCGTATTCACGTTAAAGTATTCACCCGTTGTGTCTTTTGATAAGTGGCAATCAGTGATATGGGCAACTTTCAGTGCTTTTTTATCAAAATGATAGCGGTCACTAAACCAAGCCATTATTTACATCCCAATTTAAAACTGCTCGGCCATTTTCAACACAGGCAACCAACCAGTCATACAAAAAGGCATTAAGCTGATACTTTTCATCTTTTTGGTGCATACTCGGATTCGGGTACGCGTATGAGGGCTTGATACGTTGATGAAAATCATGATGGATGATTTCAGCCACTTTCGCATCATGATACATACGGACCGTTAGATATAGAGGCTGTAATGAGCTCAATTGTCCAGTTTCTTGATTAATAGAGATATCGGTGGTGTATTTAGCCGTATCGTCCACTTTTATCACAAAAGTGCTCTGACCTAACTGAACTTTTCGCTCCTGCCCTACCAAACGCTCACGTGGCAATAATTTTAGTGCACGCGCATAGTTGTGTTCACACAATGTTAAGTACTTGGGTAAACTTTGAATATAGCGCTGTTCGGCAGTGACGTAGGCCAAAATAATCCCCTATTTATTGTTCCAATCAGACAGTATACGTTGCTTATTAAGTGCTAACCACTGTAATGAGATCACAGTTGCAGCGTTATCAATTTCGCCTTGCTCTAAACGTAGCATGGCCTCTTGATATGACATTACATGGGTTTTGATATCTTCATCTTCATTATCTAGACCAAAAAGGCCACCTTGATACCCAGATAAGTCAGTGCGCGCCAAATATAAGTACAAACGCTCAGTCGTACCACCAGGGCTTGAAAGATACGACATCATAAATTCGAGCTCATTAAGTTCAATGCCCGCTTCTTCAAACGCTTCTCGCTTGGCAACTTCTTCGTAGTCAGTACTACCATCAGCCATGCCAGCGATACACTCAAGTAACCAAGGGGACTGCTTTGATGCCATTGCACCAATCCTGATTTGCTCAATAAGCAACACTTGATCAGTAACAGGGTCATAAGGAAGTACAGCTACAGCATGGCCACGCTCTAAAATTTCACGCTTAATCTCCACCGATTTACCACCAGCAAACAGCGCATGATGAAAGCGATACACATTAATTTTAAAAAAACCATCATAAACTCGCTCAATTGGCTTTAACTCTATGTCGTCATGGCTAAATTGTGAGATTGCTGATATTTTCATTCACTATTTCCTGTAAGTATTACGTAAAATTTATCGTCAATTATATTCTGTTACACTTGGACATGTAGATTTACGTAATTTTTTTTTGGTTATTCATTAAAAAAGAGTACCATGTTGGCAGTACGAAATTGTCTAAGGACTGAACAAAAAATGAAAAAAACATTACTCGCTGCGCTGATTGGTTTTTCTAGCGCATTGACTGCAACAGCAAGTAACGCTGAAGACCTACTTCAAGTTTACGAGATCGCAACCGCGAACGATCCTACCGTACTTAAAGCAAAAGCCCAAGCAGATGCGCAAGCCTATGAGAGCGATCGCGCGTTAAGTGCACTATTACCACAAATTGGCTTAAGCCTTGGCTATGAAAAAACCAAGTCGGACCTATACGATGGTAATGATGCTACAGGCTATGCTGGTTATGATTATGACCCTGACGTTTTCAGTCGTGGCCTTAGCTTAAGTCAAACATTGTTCGATTTAGGTGCATGGAACTCACTTGGTATTGCAGAAAAACAAGCATTACAAGCAACTGCACAGTATGACTTTGCACGCCAAGACCTAATCGTTCGTGTTGCTGAAGGTTATTTCAATGTTTTAAGCGCCATTGATAACCTTGAGTTCGTACAAGCAGAAAAACGTGCTATCGAACGTCAGTTACAACAAACTAAAGAGCGTTATGCGGTAGGTTTAACTGCGATCACTGACGTTCATGAAGCACAAGCTCAGTTCGATAACTCAGTAGCACAAGAAATTGTGGCTAAAAATAGTGTTGAAACAGCACGTGAGCAACTTCGTGAAATCACAGGTAAATACCACGCTAAGTTAGATGTATTAAATACAGAAACCTTTTCGACGGTTGCACCTAATAAACAATCAACTGACTTTATAAAAATTGCCGAAGACAACAACTTAAATCTGCAAGTGTCTAAAGTAACGGTTGATATTGCAAAAGACCAAATCGATTTAGCAAAAGCAGGTCACTATCCTAAGCTAACTTTGAACGCGTCTTATGGTGACAGCCTGACAGATTTAAACAGTAATTCACATCAACCACGTGAAGACAGTGCAAAAGTGGGTGTTAACTTCAGCTTACCTATTTATTCAGGTGGAGCAACGACAGCAGCAACAGATCAAGCTCGCGCTTACTATGTTGCAGCAAGCGAAGACTTAGAAGCAAGCCTACGTGCAGTAACACGCTCAGTGATCACGTCATATAATCAAGTGGTCTCTGACATCGCAACTTACAAAGCACTTCAACAAGCTGTTGTTTCTGCAGAAAGTGCGCTTAAAGCAACTGAAGCAGGCTTTGAAGTTGGTACACGTACTATCGTTGACGTATTGATCAGCACACAAAACCTGTATAACGCAAAAAGTAACTTAGCGAATGTTCGTTACCGTTATGTTGTTTCTACACTACGCTTGAAACAAGCTGCCGGTACCCTAACTAGCGAAGACCTTATTGCAATTAATCAGGGTTTAAAAGAAATCTAATCATTTCTTCTAATTGAGTCCTTAAATAAAAGCCAGCCTAGCGCTGGCTTTTTGTATTTTTAAAGACATACAGTTAAACTAGCTTTTTTATTTTTAGAGATTTTTTTGTGGTTAGTTCATCTCCGTTTAAAGCGTCTTTTTTAGGCCCACGTTACTGGTTAACTTGGATTGGCGTGTTCTTTTTATATCTTATCTCTTGGTTACCACACAAATTACAACTTGCACTAGGTAAACTACTTGGCCGTTTAGTGCATCGCTTTATGAAACGCCGTCGCCATATCGCTGAGGTCAACATTCGTTTATGTTTTCCTGATATGCCAGAACATGAACAGCGCGAATTAGTTCGTAAAAATATGGAAAACACCGGTATTGCCATGATGGAAACTGGCATGGCTTGGTGGTGGCCCGAGTGGCGTGTAAAAAAAGTATATGGCTCCATTAAGGGCCTAGAATACTTTGAGCAAATCCAGCAATCAGGAAAAGGGGTATTGTTACTTGTACCGCATATTCTTCATTTAGAAATGGCAAGCCGTGTCATGGGTTTAAAACACCAAGGCATTGGTTTTTATCGCCCTCATAATAATCCTTTGATGGAATACTTTACGACTAATGGGCGCTTACGCTCAAACGAATACTTAATTGGCAAGCGAGATGTAAAGGGTTTACTAAAAGCACTTAAAAATAAAAAAGTGTGCTATTACCTTCCTGATCAAGATTATGGCCGTAATCGCTGTGAGTTTGCGCCTTTTTATGCAGTAAAAGAGACAGCAACAACAACAGGGACTTTGCTTTTCGCTAATAGCAAAAACTGCGAAACTGTCAGCCTAACCAGCCGACGTGATGAACAAGGTCGCTACCATTTAGAAGTACTGCCTATTTTGCACGATTTCCCAAGTGGCGATGATCTAAAAGATGTAACACGTGTCAATCAACGAATGGAACAAGCCATAGATAATGCCCCAGAGCAATACATGTGGTTACATCGACGTTTTAAAACGCGCCCTGATAAGAACGCACCTTCTTATTACAAGTAGAGTGACAATTTTTAATTAGTATGTTTTTATTAAGGTAATAAACAACAAGAGTATTAGAAATGTGGTTCTGGGTTAAGCATTTATCATTAGCTTTTATTTTAATTGCTGCTGCAATCTACTTTTTATTCGGTAGCGGTCCGGTATTTGATATGAAAGAAACAAAAAATGCCGCTGCTCAGGGGTTGTCTCGCTTTTATTCTGCGTTACGTAACCAAGTAAACAGCAAAGATAATGAACGTGATAAATACGTTCTCAAGTTACCAACACCTGAAACAAGTTTAGATGTTGCACTATTTGAGCGCGAAAAAGTGGTTGAACCATCGTCACCAAACTGGACCGGCGATATTCAACCGCGCCGCTTTGAAAATGGTAATACTTTAAAAGACGTGCTCTCTGATTATGCCCGTAATGAAGACATTGTACTTTATTGGTATTTAAGTAAAGACTATGTCGTTAAAGATCATTTTCGTGTTGATAGTAATTTTGTTTCAACACTGTATCAGGTTGGCCGTGCAATCAATGACGACTTCGAAAATGAGGTTTATACCTTCTTTTGTTTTAAGCAAAGAGCAGCTGTTATCACTGAGCTCCCCTCTGCTTATGTGCGCGAGAACTGCCGCCGCTTAAAAAGCTAACGGCACTTCTAATACCATTTCGTTTAAGTATTATTGCTGTTTGCTATAAATACTTGCTGCCACGCGTTACTAACCAATGCTATGTGCTGAGTTAGCTCAGCACGTGGCGCACAACGACCTTGCTGATCTAAACTCATTACATGATAGCGTGAGCGATAGGTAATATATGCAGCCACTAACTCTTGCTGCATTTGCTCTGTGATACAACCTAAACGTGCAGCATCAGCTAAAATGCGCACGTTATCAGACCAAGTGGTTAGCTCTGGATGCTGCATCGCATTATTCAGCACCAGATATTGAGTGATAAACTCAATATCTGTGATACCACCTCTATCTTGTTTTAAATCAAACAGTTCATCATTCCCTTTCGCTAGGTGAGTGCGCATTTTTTCGCGCATCTCGATGACCTCTTTTTTCAGCTTTTCTGTATTACGTGCTTGGCACAACACATCTTTACGGATCGCAGTAAAGCGCTCGTGTAATGAAACTTGCCCATAAATCATGCGTGAACGGACTAAAGCTTGGTGTTCCCACGTCCATGCTTGAGTTTGCTGATAGTGATAATAACTTTCTAAATTAATAGCCAGTAAGCCCGATGCCCCTTCGGGACGTAAACGGGTATCAAGTTCATACAAAATGCCAGACGCAGTTCGCGTGTTGAATAAGTGCATTAGTCGCTGCGCGAGCTTTAAATAAAACTGACGTGAATCAATTGATTTATCACCGTCGGTATAACTACTGCCATCGTGATTATGCACAAATACCAGATCAAGATCTGAATCGTAGCCAACTTCAAAGCCGCCCGTTTTACCATATGCAATAACTGCAAAGCCCTTTTCTTGATCAGAAGTATTGGCTGGCCGACCAAAGCGCTCAACACAAGCATGCCAGGCAATATTGACCGCTTGCTCTACAATAGCCTCAGCAAGCGCAGTAAGGTGATCGCTAACCTTCATCACACTAAGCACACCGGTTGCATCAGCGGCAGCAATGCGTAACTGATGCGTTTGTTTAAACTGACGAAGTGCTTCCATTTGCAGCTCTAAATCGCCATGTTCTATACGCAAGAAATACTGCCTAATTTCATCTTTATAAGCAGATAAAGGCGTCGGTTTATAGAGCACCTGAGGATCAATCAGCTCATCAAGTAAGATTGGGTAACGCGAAATATGTTCACCAATCCATTTACTATGACAGCAAAGTGCAACCAGTTGATTTAATGCACCTGGATTTTCATATAACAGCTCAAGGTAAGCGGTTCGAGAAATAATTTTATTCAGCACTTGGCTTATCATGTTAAATGCTTCGCCACTTGCCTTGGCAACAGTAAGCTGTTTAAGCAACAGTGGCATTAATTTGTCGAGAATATCTCTGCCGCGCGTGCCTATTTTCGCCTTCGTTAAACGCGCTTTAAAGTCTTCAAGCGCCCCTTGCCAGTCAAGGTTAGGCTCGCACATCAAACTAACATCTGTCATCTCCCACGCGCTAATATACTCACTTTCACAGGGATCTGCGCTCTCACTTTCAAAGCCAATGACTTGCTCAAACTCATTATGTACTTCAGCCATCACCTGCTCGATTGCAGCTAGGCAATGGCTAAAATCAGCCTTATTAAGTAAATAACAAAGGCGCTGCTGATTAAGCTCATCATCAGGTAGTGTCTGAGTTTGTTTATCAGCAAAAATTTGTAAATACTGCTCTACACGGCGTAATTCTAGGTAATTCTGTTTTAACAATTGCGCTTCCGTGGATGTCATAACTTGATTATTAACCAGCTCTTTTAGAGCCAACAGTAATGACTGCGTTTGCAAGTTTGCTTCTCGACCACCACGCACCATTTGCAGAGCTTGCACTACAAACTCCACTTCACGAATACCACCTGCACCGAGTTTTATGTTATTGGTTAAACGTTTACGACGTACTTCTTGAGCAATCATATGCTTCATTTTTCTAAGTGACTCAATCACTGAAAAATCAATATAACGCCTGTAAACAAACGGCCTTAACAGTTCGTAAAACTCACTCCAATAGCGATTCTCAGTACCAATTAAACGCCCTTTGAGCATGGCATAGCGTTCCCACTCTCGACCTTGTTCTTGATAATAATCTTCCATAGCATGGAAACTCATCACCAATGGACCACTTTCGCCAAAAGGCCGCAAACGCATATCTACTCGAAAAACCTGGCCGTTCACTGTTGTCTGGTTAAGCGCCATAATTAACTTTTGCGCTACCTTGGTATAAAAAACTTGAGCTTCAACTGAACGACGACCACCTTGTGTTGCAACATCTCGAGGATAAGAAAAAATAAGATCGATATCCGATGAGTAGTTAAGCTCTCTTCCTCCTAACTTTCCCATACCAAGAACCAACATAGGGATGGCATTTCCGTCAGCATCGACTGGAGTGCCGCTTACTTTAGCAACTTGCGCAAAAGCCCATTGATTTGCGCTGTCAATAAGCTGGTTTGCCAGCTCAGAGATATAAGCAATGCTGTCAGCAATTGGGTTTGCACAACACAAATCTAGATACGCAACTTTCAACCAATATTTTTCACGATATAAACGCAATTTTGCCATTGCTGCTGAATCGTCAAGTTCACTTAGGTCACTGTTACTTAATGGCGACTCTACCACGCGGTTAGCACATTCTGTTTCATCAAGTAACCATGTTCTCAAAGCCGGCTGTGATTGTAAGCAGTGCCAAGCAAAATCACTTAATGATAATAACTTAGCGATATTTTCGTCGACATCTTGATCAGGGTATAAGCTAGTAAAGCGGGTTTGGCCTAACTGTTGAACTGACGTTGGAAGCGGATACGAATTACTCATTAAATACTCTCTTTTAACTTGCCAATAACCGTACTAGAATGATTATCAAAGATTTATTTAGCAGGGATCTGCATGTCATATTTATCATTATCTAACACTAGTTTAGTCGCGATTGCTATTAGTTTTGCGGTTATTTGTATCACCATAGTACTGCTGCGTATCCTAACGCAAATAAAGGCAAAACAAGCCCTTAAAGAAGAACTGGCGCAACATGATAATTTTGCTATGGGAATTAGCTTTGCCAGTGAGATCTTAGTTGTCATTGCTACCATTGCTTACATCTTTGATGAAATAAGTCTAAGCGCGGCTCAATCAAACCCTTTGAAAGTATTGATACTCATTTTTTTATTATTTTCTTTCATTAAGATTGGTCATTTAATACACCGAAAATGGATTTTATATCGCTTTAACGAAGAAGCGGCTATTTTAAAACAGAATGTCTGCGCAGCACTGGTTGATTCAGGTATGCTGATAGCTAACTGTATCATTTGTCTTGGTTTATACAATTGGTCGCATACACAAGGCTTTAGTAGTTTACTTATTGCTACCGTTAGCTTTTTTGTCATACAAGGCATGTTTGCTCTTGATACTAAGATCCGCGAGTACCGCTTTGCAAAAGCCAACCAAGGGGCATCGCTGCAAAGTAATTTCAATTTAGAAAACACATCTATCGGCATACGTTATGCCGGGAAATCGATCGGTCTAGCACTTTCTGGTTACGCTGGTCTTTCCAGTGCATCCTTTATTAGTGGTAAGATGGTAGAAAATTTATTCACTTTAGTATCACATTGTGGTGCTATGTGGGTGTTATTGTATGTTTTGAGCTACATTATTAAATATATTTCCTTACCCAATATTGATACATCTCTGGAAGTTGATCACCAAGATAATATTGGAATTGCGTGTATCGAATTTGCCGTTTTTGGTGCTATAGGCTATTTACTAATTAGTATGTTTTCAATTTGATCAGAAGTGTTTGAATCGTGGGGCTTTATGCCAAATAAAATTAATAATTTTTTATTAGTCGATATCGACAATGAGTTTAGTCGAGCATTCGCTGAGCATTATTTTGCTAAAGCTGAAAGCTCTACACTTGTTGTGGCTGGTGCTAATAGCCGACAAATGGTCAAGCTGATGTTCGATGAACTAATTAAAGATTATTGCTACTGCGATTTTAGCAATGAAATAAGCGTTTCTGAGCTAGCCAGCTATTTGCACGAGCATCACACTATACAGGGAGTACTCATTAATCTTACTGATTACCAACTGGCTGATGATGCACAAAAGTTTATTTATAATTCATTACACAAGATAAGGTACTTAGTTCAACAAGACGAGCAAGGTTTTAGCTTTACCCCCTGCCCTGATGCTGCTCATATTAACCACCTTTCTTGCCAATCTGAGATTGCCGAAACCACCGCTCACGTATTAAGTGCAAAAGACGACCTTAAATAACAAATAAATAATTGCACCTAAACCGCTGTATACTTACCATATTGCTAAAATTATTGATAAGTGACAGCCATGCGAGTACCTCATATTTACCAACCTTCAGCGATTTCTTTAAACACTCCTGTAGCACTTGATGATGATGCAGCAGGTCATGTTGGCCGAGTGTTACGTATGCAAGTCGGAGATAAAGTATCTATTTTTAATGGCGAAGGTGGTGAATACCTCAGCGAAATCATCGAGGTTAGTAAAAAAACAGTTGTTGTTGAGCCGCAAGAGTTTATCGATCACGACGTTGAATCACCACTTAAAATTCACTTGGGCCAAGGCATCTCTCGTGGCGATAAAATGGATTTCACCATTCAAAAATCGGTGGAATTAGGTATCACTGAAATCACCCCTATTTTTAGTCAACGCTGTGGTGTAAAACTGAGTGGCGACAGACTGCAGAAAAAACACCAACAATGGCAAAAAATTGCAATTGCTGCAGCTGAGCAATCTGGCCGTAACTTCGTGCCTGTTGTGCATCCACCTATCGATATAAAAGAGTGGTTAGAACAAGCTAGCGACGCAATTAAACTTACCCTACACCCTCGCGCTGAGCATAGTATTAAAACCATTCAAGTGCCCAGCGAAGGTGTGCGCTTTTTAGTTGGCCCTGAAGGCGGTTTTACTGATGAAGAAATTAACATTGCAAAGCAACAAGCCTTCGTTGATATTCGCTTAGGCCCACGCGTACTTCGAACAGAAACAGCCGCACTGACTGTTTTAAGCGCATTGCAATTACAGTTTGGCGACTTAGCCAATTGAAAATGGTAAAAATACCCATATATCAAAGTTACTAAATACAGTATGGCACTTCGATTCTAAGGCAAAAATATGGCAATTAAGTTAGGCATAATCTCTGATCCAATTAGTGGCTTTAACATTAAAAAAGACACTGGCTTCGCAATGATGATGGAAGCACAAAAACGTGGCTACGAACTTTATTACATGGAAATGGACGACCTGTCACTGCGTCAAGGTCAAGGCTATGCAACAGCTGCCAAAGCCCGTGTATTTGACGATGTAAATCATTGGTACGAATTAGAAGAAAAAGTCACCGTTGCCCTTGCTGATTTAGACGTGATCTTAATGCGTAAAGATCCACCTTTTGATACTGAATATATTTACGCAACCTATATTTTAGAGCGCGCAGAACAAGCTGGCACATTAGTTATTAACAAACCGCAAAGTTTGCGTGATGCAAATGAAAAACTGTTCACCGCTTGGTTCAGTGAACATACGCCAGATACATTAGTAACGCGAAGCCAAGCAGATATTCGCGCATTTTTAGCTGAGCATAAAGACATCATACTAAAACCACTTGATGGTATGGGTGGTGCCTCTATCTTCCGTGTTAAAGAAGATGATGCCAATATTGGTGTAATTTGCGAAACATTAACCGAGCACGGTAGCCGTTTTGCAATGGCACAAAACTATATTCCTGAAATCAAACAAGGCGATAAACGTGTCCTTGTCGTTGACGGTGAAGTTATGCCTTACTGCCTAGCTCGAATTCCACAAAATGGCGAAACGCGCGGTAATCTAGCAGCAGGTGGCCGTGGTGAAGCTCGCCCTATTAGCGAATCAGATCGCAAAATCGCCGAAGCAGTCGCACCAACGTTAAAAGAAAAAGGCCTTATTTTTGTGGGCTTAGACATCATTGGTGACCGCTTAACTGAAATCAACGTCACTGCGCCGACTTGTGTAAAAGAAATTGAAGCCGCGTACGACATTTCTATCACTGGTAAGTTATTTGATGCCATTGAGAGCAAACTGAGCCATACTTAATCTAAACAACAAAAGGGGCGACCTATGCAGTCATTAGAGAATCATTTCTTAATCGCGATGCCAAGCATGCAAGACCCTTTTTTTAAACGTGCTGTCACTTATATTTGTGAGCACAATCAAGAGGGTGCTATGGGGCTGGTTATTAATCAGCCTATTAATATCACTGTGGGTGAATTACTCGATAAAATCGAGATTGATAACGACAAAAATAAGCAAGCCGCAGGCCTTGCTGTTTATGCTGGCGGCCCCGTAAAAACAGACCGCGGCTTTGTGTTACATTCTCCTAAGCATGGCTATTCATCAAGCCAAAAGCTTAGCAGTGATATTATGATCACCACTTCAAAAGATGTGCTGGCAAGCTTAACCACTAATGAAGCACCTGAACAATTTATTATTACTTTAGGTTATGCAGGTTGGGAGCAGGGTCAACTTGAGCAAGAGCTGCTAGAAAATTCATGGCTTATCATAAAAGCAGATCCAGATATCATCTTCAACACCCCTGTTGAAAAGCGCTGGGAAAAAGCGGTATCCATGTTGGGGTTTGATGTAAGTCAGCTAAGCTCTGAAGCCGGCCATGCCTAACATAAATGAATTATTGAAACTATGACAAAAAGAACATTTAAGCCCGTAGGTGAGCGCACCGTTATGGGCTTTGATTTTGGCACCAAAAGTATTGGTATCGCCATAGGCCAAGAGCTAACCGGCACAGCCTCAAGCCTTCAAGCAGTGAAAGCCAAAGACGGTATTCCTGATTGGCAGCAAATAAAAAAGCAAGTAGATGACTGGCAACCAGATCTAATGGTAGTTGGTTTACCGCTTAATATGGATGGCAGCAATCAAGAAGTCACTTTTAAAGCCAAGAAGTTTGCAAACCGTTTGCATAATCACTTTGCTATCCCGGTTGAAACTCAAGACGAACGACTAACAACCGCAGATGCCAAAGCGCGTTTATTCGAACAAGGTGGTTACCGTAACCTTGGTAAAGGTAACGTTGATAATATGTCTGCGGTGATCATCTTAGAAAGTTTTTTTGAGCAATCTTATGGCGACTAACGCGCTTTGTTAATCACGGTATAGTCGTTTAAATCTGGAATAAAGCCTGCCTCTCGGTAGGCTTTTTCAATAGCGCTGCTATTACGAAGCTGCTGTAAGCCTTTTTGAATTGCTGCAAAGGCGGCTTTTCCGTCTGGATGCTTTTTCGAAATAATAAAGTGACGGCTATCATTTAATTGCAATACCACGTTAGGTACTGCAACCAGTTCAATATTTTCCAAACTGTAACGATTATTGAGACTTGGCATTAAAGGCATCATCATAAAATCAACCCACTGCATCGATACCGTGCGGACTTGCCCAAGCCACTCATCTTCTCTGAGCAGCTCTTTGAGCGGTAGAGCCGATAACGTTTGCCAGTCAGTTTGCCAACGAGGTGTTGAAACCGCAGTTAATTGCTTAAAGTCAGCAAACTGCTTTAATTGCAGTGCTTTTTTATTGTTTGGGGACGTGAATATACCAGCAAAATATTCACCATTACGGATCACGGGATCTGAAATATACACAGACTCAGCAAGCTGCTTTGCATCTACTGACCACACACTATCAAAGCTAAGTAATAACTGGCCATCTTCTAACAGCTTGGTGTTACGGTAATTAGCATTACCTTTGTGATAGCGAAATGATTTATTGAAACCACCTAAGCTCAACGCTTGTTGAGCAATGATCATATCAACTACATCACGGCGGATGTAAGCTCCACTAAAGTCTTTTACTTCAATAGGTTTACGACCATTTAAGAAGCGACTGTAATCGTCATAAACATCATCGCGGATAAAAATAACAACATCTTCAACAACATTACTAGACGCCTCAAAGGCAGTTACCAGCAGTATAAAGGCAGCTATAATTATCCGCGAAAACATTATATATCGCTCTTCTCGTCAAGGCCGTCGATGGTAACACCTTGTAAGAAACCAGCACCTTTTTGCTCATTATTTTGCAACTTGATCATCAAGCGTAAGTCGTTTGGTGAGTCGGCATGATGAAGCGCATCAGCGTAATTAATTCGACGCTGTTTATAAAGCTCAAATAACGCTTGGTCAAAGGTTTGCATGCCCATTTCTTTCGATTTCGCCATGGTTTCTTTGATAGAGCCAATATCACCACGTTTGATAAGCTCTGCCACCATCGGTGAGTTAAGCAGAATTTCGATAGCTGCAACACGGCCTTCACCATCGGCTGTAGGTATCAACTGCTGGGCAACAATGGCACGTAAGTTTAGTGCTAAGTCGTACTTTAATTTATCGTGCTTCTCTTTTGGTACTAAGTGCATGATACGGTCAATGGCTTGGTTGGCGTTGTTGGCGTGCAGTGTTGCTACACACAAATGACCGGTTTCGGCAAAGCTTAGGGCATATTCCATGGTTTCTTGGGAGCGTATCTCACCAATCAAGATAACATCGGGTGCTTGACGCAGTGAACTTTTCAAAGCGGATTCAAAGCTTTCTGTATCTAAACCAACTTCACGTTGGGTGATAATACTTTTACGATGTTCATGAACAAATTCAATCGGGTCTTCAATCGTTAAAATATGACCTCGCTGATTGCGGTTACGATAACCCAGAAGCGCTGCTAATGATGTTGATTTACCGGTACCTGTACCACCCACAAACAATACTAAACCACGCTTTGCCATGATCACATCGGTCAGTGTTGACGGCAGACCAAGCTCATTAACGTCCGGTATTTTCGTCACGATACGACGAATAACCATACCGGCACGATCTCGCTGCCAAAAAGCAGAAACACGGAAACGCCCTTCATCTGTCGCTATAGCAAAATTACACTCTTTAGTGTCATGAAATTCTTGGCGCTGCTTATCGCTCATCGCAGACTCAACTAAAGCCAGAGAGCTTTCATCTGTGAGCTTCTCATCAGTAAGATGCACAAGCTCACCATTGATTTTTGCACTCACTGGTAATTGGCTCGAAACAAATAAGTCAGACGCTTTTTTATCGATCATAACTTGTAAAAAGTGATTTAAAGGTAAAGACATCTTAAGTAACTCCGTTAGCCACCAAATTGAGTTTTATCTTGCGCTTTCGCACGTGCATCATTGGTTGTAATGATACCGAAGTTAACTAAGCTTGCTAAACATTGATCCATCGTTTGCATACCATGCGAAGCACCTGTCTGAATCGATGAGTACATTTGCGCAATCTTGTCTTCACGGATCAAGTTACGAATTGCAGGAATACCGATCATAATCTCATGAGCAGCAACTCGACCACCACCGACTTTTTTAAGTAATGTTTGCGAGATTACGGCACGTAATGATTCAGATAGCATTGATCGCACCATGTCTTTTTCTTCACCTGGGAATACGTCGATGATACGGTCGATAGTTTTTGGTGCAGAGGTAGTATGCAAAGTACCAAACACTAAGTGACCGGTTTCTGCTGCAGTCATCGCGAGGCGAATTGTTTCAAGGTCACGCAGCTCACCAACTAAGATAACATCAGGGTCTTCGCGCAACGCACTTCTAAGCGCATTCGAAAAGCTATGCGTATCACGATGAACTTCACGCTGGTTAATCAAGCTCAATTTATTCTCATGTACGAATTCGATTGGATCTTCAATCGTCAAAATATGATGGTGCTTGTTCTGATTGATGTAATCGACCATTGCTGCCAGTGTCGTTGATTTACCGGAGCCGGTAGGCCCTGTCACCAACACGAGACCACGAGGGTTATCTGCAATGGTTTTAAAAATATCCGGTGCACCTAAATCATCTAAAGTCAGTACATCACTAGGGATAGTACGAAACACCGCAGCCGGGCCACGGTTTGAGTTGAATGCATTAACACGAAAACGCGCAAGATTAGGTACTTCGAAAGAAAAATCCACTTCGAGATTTTGTTCGTAGTCCTTACGCTGATTATCGTTCATAATATCGTATACCAGACTATTTACATCTTTTTGTTCTAATGCTGGAATATTAATACGACGTACATCGCCATCAACGCGTATCATAGGTGATACGCCTGATGATAAGTGTAAATCCGAGGCTTTGTGTTGCACACTAAAGGCCAATAATTCGGTAATATCCATTTATGACTCCACAACCAACTGATAATTATATGGTTACAATAGCAGAACGACTTACATCCGCCTATGCCAGAATTGCGCAAGCTGCAAAAAATAATCAACGTAATGAGCAATCAATAAACCTATTGGCTGTCTCAAAAACCAAACCAACCGACGATATCATTGCTGCTTATGAACAAGGCCAACGATTGTTTGGCGAATCTTACGTGCAAGAAGCAGTAACAAAAGTGGCTGCCCTTGCTGAATACAAAGATATTGTTTGGCATTTTATTGGCCCTATTCAATCAAATAAAAGTGCACTTGTTGCCAGCCATTTCGACTGGGTGCAAAGTGTTGACCGTATAAAAATAGCCAAACGTCTGAACGAACAACGTCCCTCGGATAAATCACCGCTGAATGTATTAATTCAAGTAAATATTAGTTTAGAAGAGGCTAAGTCAGGCTGCCACCCCGACGAGGTAATGACATTGGCAGAATTTATCAGTCAATGTGATAATTTATGTCTCAGAGGTGTAATGGCTATTCCCGCCAAAACGGACGATACGGCGCAACAATTACAATATTTTGAGCAATTAAGCGCTTGCTTTGATAAACTAAAGGCCCAATATCCCCAAGTAGACACCTTGTCGATGGGTATGAGTAATGATGTTGAAGCGGCAATTGCAGCGGGTTCAACCATGGTACGCATTGGCACGGATATATTTGGCCAACGAAATTAAAAGGTGATAACAGACATATGTCAGACAAAAAAATCGCATTTATAGGCACGGGTAACATGAGCTACGCCATTATCGGTGGCATGGTAAAGAACGGTTTTGCAGCTAAAAATATTATTGCAACCAATCGCAACCAAGAAAAATTAGCTAAGGTTGCTGCTGATTTCGGGGTGCAAACTACCGCGGATAACAACGCGGCACTTCGCGATGCAGATGTGATTGTCTTGTCTGTTAAACCACAAATGATGGGTGATCTTTGCCAATCATTCCAAGACTCTGGTGTTGATTTTAGCGACAAGCTATTTATTTCAGTGGCAGCAGGTCTTACCGTAAAACGTTTACGTGAAATGCTAGGTCAAGATGTGAAAATGGTGCGTTGTATGCCAAATACACCATCATTGCTTGGTCGTGGCGTATCTGGATTATTCGGCGCAGATGAAACCGCTGAAGAACATGAGTTTGTTCAACAGGTATTCGAGTGTACAGGTATTGTTAAATGGGTAGAACACGAGTCTCAAATTAACGATATTATCGCTGTGACAGGTTCATCACCTGCTTACTTTTTCTTATTTATGGAAGCCATTGAAGAAAAAGCAAAAGCCCTTGGTTTTAGTGATGAAGATGCACGCCGCTTAGTACAGCAAACGGCGCTTGGCGCAGCTGAAATGGCACTTTCACAACCAGATATCAGCATTACTCAGTTACGAGCAAATGTTACATCGAAAGGCGGTACAACTCATGAAGCGGTAGAGCACCTTAAATCACAAGGTTTAGTCGCTACAGTTGCTGATGCAATGGACGCCTGTATCGCTCGCGCTCAGGCAATGGAAAAAGAACTTTAAGCTTACTTTTTGAAGGTAAAACTATGCAAGCCATGCAATTTTTAGTTGGGATTGTTTTCGATCTCTTTTTAATGGTGGTCCTTTTACGCTTTTGGTTACAAACGGCAAAAGCGGACTTTTATAATCCAATTAGCCAATTTGTAGTAAAGGCAACATCATTTGCAGTAAATCCTCTTCGTAAAATTATTCCGGGATTGGGTGGCTTTGATATGGCATCGTTAGTCCTTGCATATCTTGTAGCCGTAGCCAAAATTAGTGTGATTTTACTGATGTTTTACGGTACCTGGTCTCCAGCACCTGTATTTGTATCTGCTTTAATGACTGTAATAAAAGAAGGCTTAAATCTGTTATTTTGGGTCTTAATAATTCGTGCATTATTGAGCTGGGTAAGCCAAGGTTACAATCCTATTGAGGCCGTTTTTCATCAGCTGACTGAACCTATGCTTCGCCCTATTCGTAAAATCATTCCACCACTTGGCGGTCTTGATTTATCGATTTTAGTACTGATCATTGGTCTACAGTTTTTACAAATCTTATTGATGGATTTTATAGGCTAAGTAATAACAACTACATCAAGAGGCCGAAAGGCCTCTTTTGTTAAGTGAGATATAGCATGAAGCAAGTTATTTATTTTTCTTTGATTTTATTGAGTTTATTTACAACTCTTGCCCAGGCAGATGAACAAGCAGGCGCTCAGTATAAGGTACTTGGCCCTTGGGAAGTTCACTACATTGCATTTCCATCGACCTTTATTCAGCCTAGCATCGCCAAAAACTACGATTTAGACCGCAGCCCTAACAAAGGGATAATCAATATTTCGGTATTAAAAAACAGCGATAAATCAGCGCAGACTGCAACTTTAACAGGCACAGCGCGCAACCTGCTTGGCAATAAAAAGCAGCTTGAATTTAAAGAGGTGGTTGAAGGCGATGCAATTTATTACCTCGCGCAAATCGATTACAGCAACGAAGAAATTTACCGTTTTGATATCGAAATTAATCAAAATGGCAAAGTACAAACGCTGAAGTTTCAGCAAAAATTTTACGTAGATTAATAGACCCTATGAACAACACCTTGGTTTTAGCCACGGGTAATCCTGGCAAAGTAAAAGAGCTGGCAAGTATGCTCAGCCCACTTAATATTAACGTGGTTCCACAAAGTGATTTTCAAGTACCTGACGTACCAGAGACAGGCACCACATTTGTTGAAAACGCCATTATTAAAGCGCGTCATGCGGCAAAGATCACGGGCATGCCTGCGATTGCCGATGACTCAGGTCTGGAAGTAGACGGCCTAAATGGTGCGCCGGGTGTGTACTCTGCACGCTTTGCCGGAGCGGGTGCGAGTGATCAAGATAATATCGACAAGCTATTAAAAGAGCTTGCTGATAACCCTGTTCGTAGTGCGCGTTTTTGGTGTGTTTTAGTATTAATGCGCCACGCCGACGACCCGACACCACTTATTTGTAGTGCCAGTTGGGAAGGCGAAATCACCCATAGCCAAGATGGTCAAGGTGGGTTTGGTTATGATCCGGTGTTTTATGTACCGTCTGAACAATGCACTAGCGCTCAGCTTACTAAAGAGCAAAAAAATGCTCTTAGTCATCGCGGCCAAGCTTTAAAACAACTACTTGCGCAATTGCAGCAAAAAGGCGGCCTGTGAGTTTACCGCCTTTAAGTTTATATGTGCACGTACCTTGGTGCGTGCAAAAGTGCCCATACTGTGACTTTAATAGCCATGGCCAAAAAGGCACAATCCCCGAGAAAGAATACGTTCAGCATCTTATTGATGATCTTAAGGCCGATTTGCACCTAGTACAAGGGCGTAAAATCCACAGTATTTTTATTGGTGGCGGGACTCCAAGCTTATTAACCGGTGACGCTTATACTCGCCTGCTTGGTGAAGTTGACAGGTTAATTGGCCTAAGCGATGACTGTGAAATTACCCTAGAGGCTAACCCAGGTACTGTTGAAACCGGTCGCTTTAAAGAGTATGTTGCCGCTGGCATTAATCGTATTTCGATTGGTGTGCAAAGCATGCAAAACGACAAGCTAAAAGCTCTTGGCCGTATTCATGGTGCTGATGAAGCAAGCTATGCGGCTAAACAGGCGCACCAAGCGGGGCTAAACAGCTTTAACCTCGATTTAATGCATGGCTTACCCGGACAATCTGTTGAAGATGCCTTGGGCGACCTTGAAAAAATCATCGCCCTTAATCCTCCCCATATTTCTTGGTATCAGCTAACCATTGAGCCAAACACTCAGTTTGCGTCAAAGCCACCGACCTTGCCTCATGATGACATCCTTTGGGATATTCAAGAGCAAGGACAAGCCTTACTAGCAGCAGCAGGTTATGAGCAATATGAGATCTCAGGTTACGCAAAGCCCGGTTACCAATGCCGTCATAACCTGAATTATTGGCGATTTGGCGATTATCTCGGTATCGGCTGTGGCGCTCATGGTAAAATTACTGATGAAAATAAAGTCATCACCCGTACGGTAAAAGTTAAACACCCGCGCGGTTATATGGATCTAGCTAAACCGTATTTATATGAGCAATGGCAAGTAACCAAAGACGACTTAGCCTTTGAATTCTTTATGAATCGTTTTCGCTTAGTTGAACCGTGTCCGAAAGCTGATTTACCTTTGCTTACAAGTTTGTCACTGCAAAGTCAGGAACAAGCCTTGACTGAAGCGATTGCAAAAGGCCTACTAATTGATGATAAAGATAACTGGCAGGTAAGCCCTAAAGGCCAACGTTTTTTGAATGACCTGCTAGAATTATTCGTTTAAGAATTATAATTAAATTTCTAACAACTACAAAGGAACGATAATGCGTAAACTGACCTTCATCGCTGCGGCGGTAAGTGTTGCATTACTTGGCGGCTGCCAACAAATGCAAGAGCAACCAACGCCTGCACCAAGTGTACAAAGCCAACCTGTACAAAGTGAAATCGATAAAGCTAATGCCTTCTTCGAAGATACTTTTAACCGTGACGTAATGAAAAGCCCTATTTATCAAACATACATGGGCATCAAAAAAGATTACGACAAATGGGACGATGGCAGTGAAGAGCGCGTTTTAGAAGACTTTGAACAAACTAAAGCTGACCTAGTTGCGCTTAACGCAATTAACCGCGACCTATTAGATGACGCAACAAAAGTAAGTTACGACCTTAAAAAGCAAGATCTTGAAAACGAAATTGCTGATTTCAAATGGCGTCATTACAACTACCCGGTGAACCAAATGTTTGGTGTTCACTCAATGATCCCTGCGTTTTTAATCAACCAACATCAAATTGCCGATGTCTCTGATGCAAAAGCGTATATCTCACGTTTAAATGGTGTTACAACGGTTATTGATCAACTAATCAAAGACCTTGAAGTACGTGCAGATAAAGGCATTATCGCGCCTAAGTTTGTTTTCCCACACGTGATTGATTCAAGCCAAAATATCTTACGCGGCGCACCATTCCACGACGGTGAAGACTCAACATTACTTGCTGACTTTAAACGTAAAGTTAACGCATTAGAGATTGCCGATAGCGAAAAATCAGCACTTATCAGCGATGCTGAAAAAGCCTTAAAAGCAGCAGTAAAACCTTCTTATACTAAGTTAATTAATTTCTTAGCTCAGTTAGAAAAACGCGCTGATGACCGTGATGGTGCTTGGAAATTCCCTGACGGCGAAGCGTTCTACAATAATGCCTTAGCACGTACCACAACCACTGATTTAACTGCGAAAGAAATTCACACAATCGGTCTAGCTGAAGTCGCGCGTATTCACGACGAAATGCGTGCAATCAAAGACAAAGTAGGCTTTGAAGGTGACCTTAAAGCATTCATGCAATTCATGAAAACTGATAAGCAGTTCTACTACCCTAACACAGCAGAAGGTAAACAACGTTACCTTGATGAAGCAACGGCGCTTATCGATAACATGAAATCTCGTTTAGACGAGCTATTCATTGTTAAGCCAAAAGCTGACCTTAAAGTTAAAGCTGTAGAAGCATTCCGTGAAAAAGCAGCAGGTAAAGCGTTCTACCAACAACCTGCGCCAGATGGTTCACGCCCAGGTATTTATTACGCAAACCTTTACGACATGGAAGCAATGCCAACATACCAAATGGAAGCACTTGCATACCACGAAGGTATTCCAGGCCACCACATGCAAATTGCTATCGCGCAAGAGCTTGAAGATGTGCCTAAGTTCCGTAAGTTTGGCGGCTACACAGCGTATGTTGAAGGTTGGGGTTTATACTCTGAGCTAGTACCAAAGGAAATGGGCTTATATGAAGACCCATATTCAGATTTTGGTCGTCTTGCTATGGAACTATGGCGTGCATGTCGACTAGTAGTAGATACAGGTATCCATGCTATGAAGTGGACACGTCAAGAAGGTATCGACTACTACGTAAATAACACACCAAATGCGACCTCTGATGGCGTTAAAATGGTTGAACGTCACATTGTAATGCCTTCACAAGCAACGGCATACAAAGTGGGCATGCTGAAAATTTTAGAGCTTCGTGAAGGGGCTAAAGAAAAACTTGGCGATAAATTCGATATTCGTGAATTCCACGATGTAGTACTTAAAAATGGTGCAGTACCATTAAATGTACTAGAGAAGTTTGTTGACCAATGGGTTGCTAAGAAACAAGCAGCTTAAGCAATAAAAACTTGAAAAAGGCCGCTCAGCGGCCTTTTTTATTTATTTAAACAAGTAGTTGAGCTATAAATGTATAAATAATAAAAAACGGGTAATTCCATGCAAAGCGCGATAGAGCAACTGAACAGCCGACTTCAACATCATCAGTTAAAAGAACTTATTGCCGATTATCAAAGCTTGTCGGGGGTTTTACAAGCGGCACAGTTACAGCACATCTATCAATTAGCTTGCAGTAGTGAAGTTAAATACCTGTTTTTACAAAATGTTGCTGCGCATTTACTTGAAGCAAGCCCACTGCCAAGCGAAGCTGTTGCCTTGATTGATGATATTGATAAACTGAGCTTTTTCACACCTGGCCTTAAGTTTCAAAATGCCTTTTGTGTTACAGACAACCAAGGTAACACCCTACTACATCATTTATTTACGCTGTGTCAGGCAGATAAACTCCCCTTTAACTATTTACGCTCGTTAATGTTATTTGAAAGCAACGAAAGCTTAGGCGTTGCTTTAAAAACATTGAATAAACAGCAGCTCACTCCTATTGGTTGCTTTATAGCGCAAAACAGTACGACTCAAATGCCAGCAAAACATGAGTTCTCCGCATTATTAGCCATGATGGAAGTCGACCAAAGCCACAGCCCTAGCGCAGTCAGTGCCTTAATAAACACCCTTAAACAATTTTATGGTGCCAATCAACCAACGAGTGCCGACAGTAAAGTTTTACTGTGTGCGGCCTATTTGCAAGTGCCAACGGCGCAGTTATTAAACGCCCTTAATCAATAACTTCATGAATAAGGATGTTGTTAAAGCGTTTTTATCGCTCAGCAGTTTTACCGCCCTTAACCATGGTAGCCGTATTGTTCTTACCTTGTGCCTTGCAAGGTTATTAAGTAATGATGAGTTTGGCACTTTCGCCGCGTTACTCGCACTGTGTGAAATTCTTTTGTTACCAGCGAGCATGGGCTTTGCATCGTCGTTAATGCGTATTAGCTATCCGCTCTACAAAGCTCAACAACATGATTTACTGCGTGGCTTAAAGCATGTTTATTTAGCTGCATCTTGTTTATTCGGGGTGATTTTTGTTGCAGCTGTGGTGATCAGCTTTCAGGCCATTTCACCGCATCAAAGCGCCAAAGAACATGTAATTTATTTACTTTTACTAGTGCCGATTGGCGCCATTATGCAAAGCCAATCCGCTTTTTTAGTGGCTTTGAATAAACCTAAAATTGGCCTAATAACACAGCAGTGTATTTTTGAATTGCTAACCGCGGGGTTTTGTTTTTTCGTGTACTTGATACGTGGCGACTTATCTTTAGTCGAGATTTGTATCTTGTTGTTTTGTAGCATGTTGTGCGTAGTCAGTTATCAATATTGGTTAATCAAAAAAATGATCGTCGCAAGTACTGCCCGCTACCAAACCAAGCAATGGTGTAAAGACTCATTGATCATGCTCGCCAGTGGTGCAGGCACTGTATTAGTCGCAAAACTCGATGTATTACTGGTGCATCACTGGTTTGGTGCACAAGGCGTAAGTATCTTCTTTCCTGCGGTGGTGATTGCCGGCTTACTGACAATTTTAGGCAATGCCGCCAACCAATATTTAAAACCCATTTTAATGGCCGATGAGACAACCGTTCAGCAACTTAGTGAGTTAATGAAAGTGCTGTGGCGCTTTAACTTTGCCGCTATCTTGCTACTTGCCCTGCTCGCAAAACCGCTACTTAATTTATATGGTGAAAGCCAATTAGAAGAAGGGTTTTGGATTTTAATGCTGCTGTTACTCGGGCAATTGTTACTACCAGCAAGAATTTTAGCCAGTAGTATGATCAAGTTAAAAGGGAATCCGCTGATCAACTTGTATGTATTACTGGGTGCAACCAGTGTCACGGTTTTGATGGCGATGCTGTTAAAAGATCAGTTTGGCTTATTGGGGGTGGCTGTGGCGTTTAGTGGTGGTTTTATGCTTGGTGCGCTTTGCCGCATGGTGATTGTATGTACACGCATGCGGCTGCCTTTATCAGTGGTATTGGGTTTAGTCAGATAAATAATATTCTACACTGGTAACAACACGCACTTTTTTCAGCTGAGGCGTGTTTGAATCTCTATCAGAAATTGAAAACTGGCCTTGGTGGGCGGTTTTAATTTTACCCAACTTAGACTGAGAATCTTTGGCAAATTTCATTGCCACTTCACGGGCTTTTTCGGTTGCCTCTTGAATCATATTAGGCTTGATTTCATTTAAGCCATTAAATAAATATTGAATACGCGTTTCGTAATTGTCTTGTACTATCGCAATGCCTTGCTTAGCTAATTGGCTTACTTCGCCTAGCGCATGCTGTACTTTTTCAATATCATTTGAATAAACAATAACATTATTACGGGCAATATAACGAAACTGCTGATTTTCGCCACCATATTCACGAGCTTGTTTATCAATAATTGATTGGCTACCGAGGCTTATTTCTTCATCGCTAAAACCATGTAGCTTTAAAAAAGCCACAACCGCATCGCTTTTCTCTTCAACCCGACCAACTAGTTTTTCGAGGTTGTTATCGGCATCAGAAAACTGCAATGGCCAAATAACGGTGTCGGCTGGCACTTCCATTTCCGCTAAACCTTTAACGTGGACGGTGCGCTCCATGCCTTTTACATCAAGGGCTGCACTTTTCAATATAAAACCAAATCCAAGCAAACCAACCGCCAATGCGCACGCTGCAATAACGATATTAAATGGTTGCGTCTTATTCATGCTTTTCTCCTTGATGTAGGTCACTGTTTTTGACTCGAAAAGTAGTTATAAACAGGTTATCTTATGAGTATAACTATTAATACTTTAGAAGCGTGTCGGTTCTAGTTTGGGTGTATTAAACTTAACAGACCCTGAAGTTTTAACAAACAGCGCAAGCAAAGGAAACAGCATGAGCGTTAAACGTATTAGCCAATTTTTTAACCCTAAATCGGTCGCTGTAATTGGCGCCTCTAACTCTCCAAATCGTGCTGGCTTTGTGGTGATGCGCAATCTGCTGCAAGGGGGTTTTAAAGGCCCTATCATGCCTGTTAGTTTAAATCACAGCGCTGTACATGGTGTATTAGCTTATCCAAGTATAGCAGCGTTACCAAAAGTACCCGACCTTGCGGTTATTTGTACTAACAAGAATACCTTAATTAACATCATTAATGAGCTTGGTGAGCTTGGCTGCAAACATGCAGTGGTAATTGCTGCGGGATTAAACGTAGAACAAAAACAAGCACTGAAAGAAGCTGCCCTTGCAGCTAATGTATCTTTGCTTGGGCCAAATTGTTTGGGCTTACTCATTCCTCATATTGGCTTAAATGCCAGTTTTTCACATACAGTTGCAAGCCCTGGAAAGCTCGCCTTTGTATCACAATCAGCAGCTGTTTGCTCAACCATTCTTGATTGGGCGAAAAACAAAGAGATAGGCTTTTCATATTTTGTGTCTGTGGGTGATTGCCTAGATATCGACTTTGATGAGTTACTCGACTTTTTAGGCCGAGATGCTAAAACCAAGGCCATCTTGTTGTATATCGATAATATTGAAGATATTCGCAGCTTTATTTCTGCAGCGCGAGCCGCTGCGTTTAGTAAACCCGTAATTGCTATTAAAACCGGTAAAACCAGTGCTGGAGCGCTTGCAGCAGAGATCCATACCGGTGGCAAACAAAGCTCAGATGCGGTCTATGATGCGCTATTCCAACGAGCGGGTATGTTAAGAGTAAACGACCTACGAGAGCTTTTTGCTGCTACACAAACGCTAGCAATGCACCCCAAATTACTTAAAGTCGAACAACTGACTATTTTAACCAATGGCGGCGGCCCAGGTGTCATGGCCGTTGATACGCTATTACAAAGCTCAGGTAAGCTGGCTGAGCTCAGCGACGAGACCAGAGCTGCTCTTAATAAGGTTATCCCGCAATCGGAGATGACCTCAAATCCGGTGGATATTTTTGGCGACTCAGCGCCAAGACGCTATCAACAAGCGTTAGAAATCTTATTGCAAGCTAAAGAAGTTAAAAACCTGCTGATCATTCATACCCCATCAGCGCTTGCACCGAGTGAAGATTATGCTGAGATCATTGTCGAAACCTTAGAGAAAATCCCGAAGATGGCTCGCCCTTATGTTATGACTAATTTTATGGGTGAAGATGCCGCGTATGCTGCGCGAAAGGTCTGCGCTAATAATGCCATTCCGACCTACCGTACACCTGAAGGTGCAGTTGGTGCCTTTATGCACTTAGTAAGTTATCGTCGTAACCAAAAGCATTTAACGCAAACGCCAGAGTCAAACACAGATGATGCAAAAATAAATAAAGACGCAGCTAGGTCTGTAGTGAATGAGTTTTTAGCCGAAGAGCAAAGCTATTTATCAACCCATGAAGCAAGCCAAATTCTCACTCATTATGGTATTGATTGTATTCAAACTGAGGTTGCTTACACGCCAACAGAAGCCAAAGAACAAGCCATAGAGCTAGGTTTTCCGGTAGCGTTGAAACTTATTAGCCCAAGTATTCCTTCTAAATCAGAAGTCGGTGGTGTGGTACTTAATTTAAATGATGCGCAAGAAGTTGAGCAAACAGCCTTTGCCATGCTGCTACGAATCAAAAACACCTACCCTGATGCGCATATTGAAGGCTTTTCATTACAAAAAATGGCGCCGCGAGCAGGTGCTAATGAGCTACGAATCGCTATTAAAACAGAGCCGAACTTTGGCCCGGTGATCTTACTGGGTGAAGCAGGCACCGGACTTGAGTTCGCTCAAGCCGCAGTGGCATTACCACCACTAAATATGAACTTGGCAAAATACCTGATTGCTGCGGCGCACGATAAAGGGGTTCTTAAAGACCGCGTGCTACCAGAAAAAGTCGATAAATACCGTTTATGCGCCCTACTTACTCGTATCTCACAGCTTGTTATCGACCAACCTGATATTACCAGTGTTGAGCTAAATCCTATTTTAGCCAGCAACGGGCAGTTTTTGGTACTTGATGCGACCATTGGCCTTAGCCGTTATAAAGCAAAAGCGAACCGTAAACGCTTGTGCATTCGCCCCTACCCGATTGAATTAGTTAAAGAAGTTACGCTAAAAAACAATACCCAAGCACAGCTAAGGCCTATTAAACCGGAAGATGAGCAAGCACACTTAGAGTTTGATCAATCATTAAGTAAAGAAGACAGATATAAGCGTTTCTTCGGTGAATTACCGCAATTTAATCATGATCAACTCGCAAAAATGACGCAAATCGATTACGACCGAGAAATGGCGTTTATTGTTAGCCAAGAACAAAATGGTTCAGCCTGCACGCTAGGTGTATCTCGTGTATTGATGGATCCTGACAAGCTCGATGCTGAGTTTGCAATTGTGGTGCGCTCTGATTGCCAAGGTTTAGGGCTTGGTACAATATTAATGAATGCGGCGATTGAGCATTGTAAAAACCAAGGCGTTAAACAAATTGCAGGCATCACTTTGCCGGAAAACACCGGCATGATTGAACTGGCACGAAAGCTCGGGTTTAAGATCACCCGCGACTTTGAAGAAGGCAGCATTAATATGGTGCTAAAACTAAACTAAAACTGGATCATTATTTTGCATCGTTTAAGAAATTACACTGCACGGGTTTTTGAAGGTAATGGCAAATACCGGCGTATAGGACGCGCACTTGACGTGTTTTTGATGTCGTTGATTATGGTCAATGTGATTGCGATTGTGTTGGAGTCGGTTGCTCCTTTAGCAAAGCAATATCATCATGAATTTTTAATGATTGAGCTGGTTTCTGTCGGTATCTTCACCTTAGAATATGTGCTCAGGCTTTGGTCTTGTGTAGATAAAAGCGTGCATAAAGAAAGCACGCTGACAAACTCAAAGATTCGCATTCGATATTTCTTTTCGCCGTTGGCGCTGATTGACCTTATCGCAATTTTACCCACCATTCTGATGGTCTTTGTGAGTGTTGATTTACGCTTCTTACGGGTGCTTAGATTAATGCGTATCTTTAAGCTCACACGCTATTCAAGGGCGATGCAACTACTCTTAAACTCATTCAAAGAAGAAAGTAGTTCACTACTTGCGGCGTTTTTTATTATGGCCGTGGTGCTAATAATTGCCTCATGCGGTATTTATTTAATTGAACACGATGTACAGCCAGATAAGTTTGGCTCCATCCCTGCTGCAATGTGGTGGGCAATGGTGACACTAACAACCGTTGGTTATGGCGATGTCGTGCCTGTGACTCCCCTAGGTCGCTTATTTGGTGGTGCCATTACATTAGTGAGTATGGGCATGGTGGCTATTCCAACCGGTTTGCTAGCTTCAAGCTTTTCTGAGCAGTTACGTAAACGTAGACAAGTATTTACCGATGCAGTACACGAAGCCGTTGAAGATGGGCACTTATCGCCTGTTGAAGAAGAACACTTAGAAAACCTACGTTATAAGCTGGGTTTAAGTCAGCAAGAGGCAAATAAAGCGATTCATAACGAACTTAAAAACCGCAATCGCAACCTGTATTGCCGTCACTGCGGTAAACGCCAAGATTAATAATTAAAGGGATAAAGTCAGTAACTTTATCCCTGAAACTCTTGATGCCAACTCTTATCTAAAAGCGGCCCTATTGCATCACCAGGTACCGGTTTACTAAATAAATAACCTTGAAAATACTCACAGTCTTTTGCCTGTAAAAAACGCAGCTGTTGGATAGTTTCTACGCCCTCTGCGACGCACTCTTTTCCTAAACTTTTTGCCAAGGTTAGAGTTGAGTTGATAATTGCCTCATCACCTTTATCAACACCAATATCATTAACGAAACTTTTATCAATTTTCAGCACATCAACCGGGAAACGCTTTAAATAGGTTAACGAGGCATAACCTGTACCAAAGTCATCCATATAAATACGACAGCCTAGCTGCTTTAATTTCTCCATGCTTTGTTGAGCTTTTTCTGAATCTCGCATCATCACCGACTCGGTAATTTCAAACACGACAGCACTGGCCGGTACTTTTATGGCATTGAGAGTGTGTTCAATGTTGGCAACTAAGTTCACACTTTCAAAATCAAGGGCCGATAAATTAATTGAGATATACAGTTCAGGATGAGTTATGTGCCACTGACGCAACTCAATAAGAGCTCGCGATAACGTTTGCAACATTATTTTTGTGATCAGTCCTGAACTTTCTGCCGCATTAGCAAAATCTTCAGGGCTATATACATCGTTACTAGGCCAGCGAAGTAACACTTCTAAACCAGCGACTTGATGGGTTTTTGCACTGACTATTGGTTGGTAATAATTGCAAAACTCATGCTCTAGGTAAGCTTTACTCAATTGCGATTCAAGATGCAATGTACGCTGAACCTGTAAATTCATCTCTTGTTTATAAAATTGATAACACCCCTCTACATGACGCTTAGCATGATATAAAGCAACGTTTGCCGCTTTTAACAACGCTTTAGTCCCGCTTGCATCATCTGGGTATACGGCCACCCCAACGCTCAGATTAACCTTAACGGCTTGCTGACTTAGCTCTATGTGTTTTTCTACTGAGTCCATCACCTTGGCACACAGTAACAATAACTCATCTATTTGTTTGTAATCTTCAGCTAGAATCACAAACTCATCGCCATCAAATCGCGCAATACTATCTTGAGGTCGAAGCACATTTTTTAACCGCTGAGCTACTCGTTTAATTAATTCATCAGATTCTTCGCGCCCAAGTGAGTCATTAAAGTATTTAAAACGCTTGATATTAACATTCAACAAGGCAACTTTGGTTTTATGATAATCAGCTTGCTCAATCGCGTGATTCACACGGTCATTAAATAATGTTTTATTTGGTAAACCAGTAAGCGCATCATAGTTTGCTAAAATATGTAGTTCACTTTCTGCTAGTTTTTGTGCACTGATGTCAGTAACAATGATCACATAACTATCGAGCTGACGATTGCTGCCTGCTACAGCACTAATTTTAATCAATACTTGTCGTTTCTCACCGTTTGCCACAACCACGACATCTTCGGCGGAATAATGCTCACCCGATTGTAGGTTTTGCATAACTCGTAAGTAATTGATCCGAGCTGATACAGGTAATCCCAGCGTTAAAGAGCGGCTTGAGCGCGGCTCTGCGGGAAAATCAAAGGCGTCTTGAAGTGATTTATTTGTGGCGCGGATACGCAGGTTTTTATCTATGATAAATACCCAGTCTCTCGTTTGTTCAAAGGCTGCACCAAAGAGACGAGCATTCTCTTCAAACACTAACTCACGCGTCATATTCGTGTAAGTGCCCGCTACTTTTTCAGGAGCTGTGCCTTGCCATTCGACCACTTTGCCAAAGTCTTTGTACCATCGCCATTGACCATCGGCATGACGTAATCGGTAAGTACAATTAAAGTAACCTTTTTGAGTGGATAAAAACTCCAGCCATTCCAATCGGAAAGTTTGCTTATCATGCGGATGAATTTTTGCTAAATAGTCATCTAAATTAACACTGTCGGTATCATAGCCCAACTCGTTCCTAAGACGAGGTTGATAAATAATAGGGCTTTGTGACGACCAATCCCACACCCCTGAATGACTTCCCTCTAAAGCAAGCTTTAACCGCGCTTCACTTTCTTGGCTTTCTTTATGAGCGGCCAGCAAAATTTTCTGCATGCGATTACGTCTAAATACCCATGCAGCAATAATTAAAACTATCAAAATTAAATACAATACTATGACATGTGGGGCTCGCCATGGTGGGTACTTTACTTCGATATTTAAAATAGCAGGTGGAGTCAGGTCCCCCGTAACTGGATCTTTTGCCCATACCTTAAGATGGTACTTTCCTGCACTTAGTTTTGGAAAAAGAACGCGATTGTTATTGCGCGTATATGTTTTTTGCCCATCACCCAGTTGGTACTCGTAAATGATACGTTCTTGATAATTAAATGCCATCGCCGAAAAAGCCACCTCAAGACCAATATCATCATGCTCAAGGACAACACTGTCGATAGGCTGTTTTAACTCAGCAGGCAAATCGCGAGACATTAGATCAAGGTTAGTAATATTGACATGATCAATCAGCGCTTGCTGGTAGTGGTTATCCATCGGATAAAAATAGGTAAACCCTTTTAAAGTACCATAAACTATCTGCCCAGATTTTAGCTTGGTAAATGCGCCACTATTAAACTCTGTTGAGAACAACCCTTCTGCACCGGTAAACTGCTGAAAATGCAAGTTTTCTGGATTTAATCGCCATAACCCTTTGTGACTACTCATCCAGATCATACCGGCCTCATCAAGCACCATGTCGTAGAGCAATGTACCCAGTTTGTTTTTTTCTAGGTCAATCGTGTAAATATGCTCATAAGTATCAGCATCTAAGCCAATCAAACCGAAATTAGATAACGACAACCACAGTACATTGTTGTTATCTATGATGTACGACATCACATTGACAGCAACATTCTCATGTTGTTCTGGAACTGTATAAATAGTGGTTAGCTCGTATGTATCAGGATCAACTTGATACAAAATGCCGGCATTATAAAATAGTGGCGAATCAGGCTTACTTGTTAAAGCAGGTAAGAATCCATAGGCTAGGAAAGGCTCAAATTCATCAAACTGCCCTGCCAAACGGGTAATTACTTGAGTTTCAATATTATAAACAAACATGCCGTAGTCAGGGTGAACGTAAAATAGCTCCCCAGATGGCATCAATAATACACCGTGAACCCAATCGTTTATTAATTTTTGTTGCTCTGGATCTGCGGTTTTCACCGGGGTCGCTTGGCCTGTTTTTGGATCAAAACTCATGATCCCACGATTACTGTGTAACCACAGCTTATCTTTGTAAGGCATCACCTGATAGATGGTAAACTCTGTGGTGATAAGATCCACTTGGTAATCTTTTAAAAACACCTCGCTTTCGTAGGTATCCAAATTAATGGCTGTTAAACCATTATGGGTAGCAAGCCAAACTCTGTCCTGAAACTCAGTAATTCCCCATATAGAATGATGAGATAACCCATCTCCCTTTATTGAGTTTGCTACTACATTGCTAAAATTATAATTATCATAAGGTAAGTAAAAGGCTCCATCATTTTTAGTCGCCAACCACATACCGCCTGATTTGTCCTCAACTAAATCAATAATACTCGTATCAGCGAGTGTGTATCCGCTATCTTTTAAACGCGTACTTTTTACAAGCTCATTATTCGATGGAGTAAATTCGAATAACCCTTTATCAGTGCCTAAAGTTATTGATGTTTCCTTCGGAGTTATCGTCCAAATATTTAAATCATCAATTAAGGTTTTACTGCTAAAAGCAAGCTCGGGAGAAGCAAACATTTCATCTAAATGACTTATATCAATCTGATACAAGCCCCTAACAGCACCAACCAATAATGTTTGCTCGTCAACAACTGCGAATGACTTTACATAGTTTTGATAAATATGGGTTGGTTCTTGTTGGAGATGGTCAAGTTTTCGATATTTACCTGACGCAATTTCATACACAAACGCCCCATTGCTGGTACCTATAAAAATGAAGCCTTTGTACGGGTACAAATCGCGAATGACACTACTTCTAACTCGATCTGGTATTTCAAAAATTGTTGTTACTTGTTTAGTTTCTAAGTCTAGTTTTGCAAAATCCCAACCACGTCCAAGCCAAAGCGTCTTATCATCAAGAGCGACCATGCTAAACACAGATTCGCTGAAAATCTGTTCTTCGGTAGTTGGTTTTGCAATAAATTGTTGATAACTATCGGTGTTAGGATCGTAACGAAATAAACCCGCTTGCAATGATGCAATCCAAATATAACCCTGGGGATCTTGGTAGATGCGGTCAATAATAGCGTCTTCTAGCTCGCCATTAGGGCCTTTAATATGCACAACTTGATAGCCATCGTAACGGTTTAGACCACCTTCGGTCGATAGCCATAGGTAACCACTATCATCGATCAGCATAGTATTGACATAGCTTTGCGATAAGCCTTCGCTGGTAGATAAACGCTTTACCTGTGCAAATGCTGGCTGACTAAACAAGCCACAGATAAAAAATACAAACAGCACGATGATGGAAAAGAACTGTGTCATTGACGTTCCAAATTGCTAACTTGGCACTGTGTGTCGTGTACAGTGCATCGCAACTATATTTCGATGCGCATATAACTCAAACAACGATTGCAAAGAATTGGGTAATGTTAACGTACAGTTAAACCCATTTTGTACATAAAAATCAATCAGATTTTGGTATGCAAAAGTAAATATAGGCGCGTTTTGTGCTGTAATTAACGTCGTAAGTAATTGAGAAGCAATCTTTTGACCTCGCCATGCATCATCAACATAAAGTGTTGATAAAAACAAAGACCCCGATTGATTTTGTATTCGACATGCTGCAATAATCTCAAGACCAGAATAGCAAACCCATACTTGGTCTGCTTTGCAGGCTCGCCCTCGAGCACCATGTTTATAATAAAACTTATTAACTAACGGTGTTTTTATTGGTTCAAGAAGACAAAACTTTAGCGCAGTCATATCAGCTCATAAGTGCAAGATAATGCTCAAACTGCTGCTTCAAAAATGCTTGTTCTGACATTGGGCGACTGTTAATTGTTGTATATACCCCCTCCCGCGTATTTTTACCTCGCTTTATTTGGTAAGCCCAAAAAGAGGCTTCATAGTCCAGTTGTATTTGATACTTTTGCTCTCGTGGCAACTTACATAAATTAAAACTCATATATTCACAACAACTAAAAAATAATACTGGCAAGTATAGCATTTTTTATTGGTCTGTTTAGCCTAATGCCATACGATTAACCTTGATTTTGGTAGCACATACCAGTAAATTAACGGCGATTTTTTAAACACGCAAGGAATGCACATTGTCAAAATATCTGCTTCTCAGATTTGCGCTAGTCTTATTGCTTTTTTGCCTTCCTGCTAGTGCTAGCTCGAACCTATTAATTTTCAATCGACCAGCGGATACCCCACAAGCACGTTATGTTATTGATTTACTTAAAATGGCCTACAAAGAAATAGGTTATGAAGTACATATCATTGATTTTAATCACCAAAGTGCCCTAATAGCAGCCAATAATGGTATTTTAGATGGTCAACTAGGCCGTATTGCAGATGTAAAAGATGACTACCCAAACCTACTAAAAGTTGATTTCCCGCTTTTTGATTTTAATCTTGTGCTATTAAAAAATTGCCAACACTGTCGCTATAAAGAGTTAAAATCATTAGCAATTCAATCAAGTTATCCTGCTGCCCAAAGTTACATCGATAAACACCCATTCGGCGGAGATGTTATTAAAGTACGAAATATTACCGCACAATTAAATTTACTAACTCAAAAGCGTGTTGAAGGCACTATATTGCTAGATTTTATGCTCAAAACAAAGCACCCAGATTTTAATCAAGCAGCTTTTCATAAAGAAGTTTTAATGCCAATGCAGAGCTTTCATTTCGTTCATAAACGCCATGAGGCACTAATTCCTAAGCTCACTCGCGCCCTTCAGAAATTGCAGGAAGAGGGTAAAGTGCATTTTCTAAAATCCAAATACAACTTAACTGAATTTTAAAAATCAAAACCACCTTGCGAGGGAGAAGACGGTGGGTTTTCTGCTTGTTGTTTTTTTTGTAGGTAACGCTTATATCGCTGTTGGCACAAGCTAATTACTTTACGCTTTTCGGCATTAGTAAACTTATTCCAATAGAAGCGTTCATCCCTGCTTCGATAACAGCCTTTACAATACCCTCGATTGTTAACCTGACAAATCCCTTTGCAAGGGCTTGGAATCTCAAAGATTTCAATTTGTTGCATCATATTTGCCAGTGACGAGTTCATAACTAAAGTATAGCCTGAAAAATAACCATAAAAAAAGCCACTTTATAAAAGTGGCTTTCTAACGCTATTTTTAGCCGCTAAAAATTTAGGCTAATTCACTGTTTGTCAGTTCTGCTTTACGATGAAAAGGCTTCGCATACATTGCAAGAACTAGCGGCTTTAATTCATCGGGTACTTTTGCCAAGCGAGCATTAAATGCCTCTGCATCTTTTTTATCGACAACGGCTTCTTTACAGCCACCAGCAATATAGTTACCTGGGTGTAGAAAGAATGAATCAACGATTTGCTGATCAATAGTTTTTGCAAGCTCTTCAGGTGACTCACAGCCTGACTCAATTGGCTCACCAAAGGCTAAATGCACATGTCCTTTAGCTGTACTAAAGCCTTCAACAATGCTGGCAATATCTTCGCCTTGTTGTTTAACATACTGACCATGTTGCTGCTTATGATAAAGCTCTTTTGCTTTAGCTATCGCACACGGCTCGTATTGATAAGAGATAGACACAGGCACAATTTTTAGTTCGCGCACGTATTCAGCAAACTCTTTCTTCTGCTTACGACCTTGTAACTGCAACATCTTAAGTAAAGCTGGATCTGTTTGGTCAAAACCATCTTTTGCTCGGCCTTCTTTTTGGGCTATCCAAATTGAGTGACCTTCAGCTAGCGAGTCATAAATATAAGCAGACAGCTGCGACAAAGCTTTTAGCATCTCTTTAGGTGCTTTCGCTGAGCGCTTCACAATAAAGCTTTTGTTTAAACGCATTAACTCAGTGATATAAGGAATTTGCAGTAAGTTATCCCCAATTGCGATGCGAACAGTCGGCATATTGTGCTTAAACAACCCCCAATTCACCAATGCAGGGTCAAGCACGATATCTCGGTGATTCGAGATAAATAAATAGGCTTGTTTAGGATCTAGTTTATCTATGCCAGAAAATGTCACTTCAGAAGTAGTACGGGTGATTAACTTATTTAAATAATCTGCCACTTCATGCTGTACTTGCTCAACCGATGAGGTATTACCCCACTTTTTACGCAGCTGGCTACGCACTAATGGGCGAGTAATAAATGGAAAATAGGATAAAAAGCGCGGTAGATTATATTTGGCAATTACATCCACAAAAGCATTATCAGCAATTAAACGTGCTACTGAATCAGCGACTTCATCATCATTGTAAGGTCTTATGTCGGCGTATTTATCCACACTTTCACTCATTAAAAACTACTTAAGTTAAAAAACGGCACGCACAGCGCACCGTTTAAATATTTGGCGGATTATAACTCAGGCAATTTTAAATGCGAACCGAGACGCGATAGTTAACCAAGTTATTTGCCAAATGTTAGTAAAATATATTTTTATAACAAGTAATTATGCAATGCTCTTACCAGTTTGCGAGGACTTTTTCAGAACCATTTTTAACACTAATCTAAGCATTAAAGTAGCCAATACAATGCCCGATATAAAGCTTAACCAATGCGGTAAAACTTCATGCTCTTCGCCTATCATCGGTGCCACCACAAAACCGTATTGCGTCACTAAATAATCAGTTAAAAAGCCAAATGCCAACGCTGTAGCAATCACACCTATTAAGTAAGCAACCACAGCACGCTTACCTAGTTCTTTACCCACAACACCTAAGGTTGCAATATTTGTAGCAGGGCCTGCCAACATAAAAACTAAGACTGCACCAGGCGATACACCACTGAGTAATAGTCCAGCAGCTATTGGTGTTGAGGCTGTTGCGCAAATATACATAGGAATACTAATTAAAATAACCACAAGCATCGCAAGTATGCCACTGCCCCATTGGCTTAAATAAGATTCTGGCACATAGGTTTGTACTAAAGCGGCAAAGAATAAACCAATCATTAACCAAATCATGGTGTCTTCAAGTAACTTGTTACAACTAAAACTCACCGCACGTTTCAGTTTACTAAAACGACTTTCAACGGTTTTAGTTGGCTGCTCACTGCTACAACAGCTTTTCTGCGAAGGTACTGCTTGTTCACTTGCGCAACTTTGTTGCGACTCTGGAGTAGCTTGTGAACCTTTATTACTACAACAACTTGTTGTTTTAACAGCCTCAAGTTCTTTAGTTGTTCGCTTGCTGCAACAACTTTGTGTGGGCTTAGCAGACGCCTCTTTACTGCAACAGCTCGCTGTGGTCATAGGCTCAGGCTGTTTACTGCTGCAACAAGATGTTGTTTTAGTGTTCTCTTTATTTGCTGTTGTGCTTTGCTGTTGATGAAGCTCACTGTCTTTGCCCACTAATACACCCGCAACAATGGCACTACACACGGCCGCAATAGGACGTATCACCGCCATAAATGGGCCTAGTAACACATAAGATACCGAGACCGAATCGACTCCCGTTTCAGGGGTTGAAACTAAAAATGCGGTGGTGGCACTTTTTGACGCTCCCGCCCTTCTTAAACCAATGGCCGCAGGGATCACACCACATGAGCACAATGGCATAGGAGCACCAATAAAAGCCGCTTTAACTGTGGTCCATAGCCCTTCTTTTCCTAAATGACGGTTAAGAAAGTTGGCAGGCAAATACACATTTAACAGACCAGCTATGAATAAACCCAGCATTAACCAAGGCGCCGAGAGTAAAAACAGATGCCAAAAATTACTGAGTAAGTCCATCGATATCCTCCAGCGTCGTTAGTATTGAACAGTTTTCAGCGGGTTCTTCACCACCACAACATTTATCAGCCAATAATGAAAGTGAGTCATAAAAGCGAGTAAGCTCCGCAATTCTTTGTGCAACGAGATCGCGTTTTTGTAACGTCATCTCTTTAACTTCATGGCAAGAGTGCTGATCTTTATGAAACTTAATTTGCAGCAACTCTTTGATCTCAGCCAAACTAAAGCCAACATTCTTTGCTCTGAGAATAAACGCCATTTGCTTATAGTCATCCTCAGAATAAAAACGATATCCCACGTCTGAACGCGAACTTGGCGTTAACAAACCATGCTTTTCGTAGTACCTTAGAGTATCTGTTGAGACACCCAACTGGCGGGAAAACTCACCTATTTTCATCACCGTCTCCATTGTGAAGCGTTTATTTATTATGCTCACTATAAACCTTGGAGTACACCCCAAGGTCAAGCAATAAATTAAAAAAGGAAAGCACATGAATATTACTGTCCTTGATGCAGCAACATTAGCCAACACTTCGTTAGATGCCTTAGCACAGCTAGGTAAATTAACTTGTTACGATCTAACTTCCCAAGAGCAAGTTGTTGAGCGCTGCCAAGATGCTGATGTAATTATCAGTAATAAAGTGGTGATTGATCAGCACGCTATGAGCCAGTTAACTAATTTGAAATTAATATGCGTTGCAGCAACAGGCACTAATAATATCGATTTAGAGGCAGCAAAAGAGCATAACATTGCAGTGACAAATGTGGCGGGCTATTCAACACCGAGCGTGGTGCAGCATACCTTTACCTTAATCACTAACTTATTGGGTAATACTCATAGATACATTAATGATTGCCAGCAAGGTTTATGGCAACAAAGCCCAATGTTTTGTCGCTTAGATTACAGCTTTAATGAAATTGCCGGCAAAACATTGGCAATTGTTGGTTATGGGTCATTAGGTAAAGCTGTGGCTGATGTAGCGCGTGCCTTTGGTGCCAATGTCATTATCAGTGAGCGAAAAGGTCATACCCCTCGTGAAGGTCGTGTTAGTTTTAATGATGCCCTAAGCAAAGCCGATATTATTAGTGTTCATTGCCCGCTAACGGATGAAACACGCAACCAAATAGCCGCGGCAGAATTAAGCATGATGAAATCGTCAGCTATTATTATCAATACCGCTCGTGGTGGGATTATCAATGAAGCCGATTTAGCTGACGCTTTAGCTAATAATGTCATTGCTGGCGCAGGTGTAGATGTACTTAGTAAAGAACCCGCAGAGCAAACAAACCCGCTGGCACTATACAAAGGCGCAAACTTATTACTCACACCACACATCGCATGGGCAAGCCAAGAATCAATCGCTCGCTTAGTTAACGAAATAGCTTTAAATATCCAAGCATTTAACCAAGGCGAACCACGGAATAGATTAGTCTAAAATACAACAAATTAGTCAAACAGACTAATCTACGTGTTTATTTAGCCTACCAAGCATGTAAGCTAACAGACAAAGCATTGATTTAAAAAGATTTTTAAAGTTGGCAAGCTGATTGCTATCTAACAATCACTTAAACTCGAATTTCTAGGGATAAAAAAATGAAAAAAGCTCTTCTAATCGCTGCACTATCTGCTCCATTCTTAACAGGTTGCGTTATTGCAGTTTCAGATGGCGAAGCCGATACGCATTGGGCAGGTAGTTCTTCATCAAGCTGGGAGAAGCAACATAAAAATAATCGTGAAATTATTTCTAACCTTGCACTCGATACCAGTTATCAAACTGTATTAAACAAACTTCATACACCTAACTTTACCGAGCTGCTAAAACAAGGTGATGATGTATATCAAGTGCTATTTTATGTTACGCATAGCATTCATTCAGATGGCAAGATGACAAAAGATGAGTGCACACCTTTAGTATTTAAAAATGATAAGTTAATCGGCGTGGGCGATACAATTTATCAATCGCTAAGTAACGGCTAATTAGCAAGCTAAAGTTAAGAGTAGGCTTTGCCTACTCTGATTCATTTACCGCAACCATCCTTGAAACAACTTTATCGCGTCCAGTATCTTTAGCTTGATACAAACCTAAATCAGCCTCTTCTAATAAAGTTTGCTCTGCGTATACTTGCCCGGTTTCAGTGGTGGCAATACCAATACTAATCGTAATGTGATCAGCATTTAAAGACGCTTTATGAGGGATATTTAGTTTATTCACTGCATCGCGTAGTTTGTTAGCAAATGCAATAGCTTCTTTTGCAGAAGTGTTTGGCAGTACCGCAGCAAACTCTTCACCACCATAACGTGCTACAAAGTCACTGCCGCGCTCACATGCACCCACAAGCGCGTGAGCAATTTTTTTCAAACAATCATCCCCGGCTCTATGTCCATAACAATCGTTGTAGCGTTTAAAGTGATCAACGTCCATTAACAGCACAGATAACGGTGTACAGTCTCGACGACTTCGACGCCATTCACGAGCTAAATTCTCATCTAAATAACGCCTGTTAGGTATTTCCGTCAACCCATCAATTGAAGCAAGCATTTCAAGAAGGTCATTTTTTTGCTTAATTAATAACTGATTGCGTACCCTTGCACGAACTATCGCAGCACTAAAAGGTTTAGTGATGTAGTCCATTGCACCTAATTCAAGGCCCTTTGCTTCATCATCATGGCTGTTATTCGCGGAAATAAAGATAACGGGTAACATGCTGGTTGTGGCATTTTCTTTTAACTTGCCAAGTACCTCGTAACCATCAATGCCGGGCATCACTATATCTAAAATCAACAAGTCGACAGCTTGAGTTTTCAAAAACGTCAGTGCTTTTTCACCACTTTCAACACAAAAAACATCGTAGTCTTGCTGCAACGTTTTCTCTAATACCAAGCGATTTAACGGATCATCATCAACAATCAGTACCTTGGCTCTTTTCAACATGTGTAGATCCTTGTTCGATGATAAATGCAATCACTTGCTGTAATTGGCATTGCAATTCATCATTTAATTGTTCGGGCAGTTCACCAGTTTTCTTCAGCTTAACTTCACATTCCTGAGCGCACGCTGACAAACGTTTAAAACCGAGGTTTCCAGCTGACCCTTTAAGATTATGCACCACACGTATCAGCTCTTGCGCAGTGTTTACTTTAGATATGAGTAATAACTGCTCTTGTGCCATAATCGCAAACTTTGACAACATAGTTAATACTAACTTAGTGCTGTTTCCAAATTGGGATAGAATAAAGTCTTGATCGAAAAAGGATTCTTTTTTATGTTCCAATTCATTCATGGCTAAAAATAATTTGCTCGCAACAATTGGCTTGGTTAGGTGCTTATTCATACCAGCTGCAACTGATTGCTCTATGTCAGCAGGTTCACTGTGTGCCGTTAATGCATAGATTGGTATTTGTTGTTTACTAAACGTCTGACGAATAATGCGCGTTGCTTGGCAACCATCCATTTCTGGCATTTGAATATCCATAAAAATCAGATCAGGTTGCAATGACTTTGCAAGCTTTATCGCTTTTTCACCACTGTCTGCACAAACAACATTAACATCTGCTTGCTCTAGAATACTTTTAATTATGTTTAAATTGAGTGGGTTATCGTCTACAGCAAGTACGAGTAAGCCTGATAAATCCATTTTAGAGGGTAACGACACCACAGACTTTTTGGCCGGCTCTGTGGTTTTATCAAGCTGTAAGCAAAAGTAAAACTCACTGCCTTTGCCTTTTTCACTCTCAAGCTTGATTTCCCCTCCCATCAAGGCAACCTCATACTTCACAATGGCAAGACCAAGTCCTACGCCTTGATGTGAACGAGTAAGAGACTCATCGCCCTGTGTAAACGCATCAAATAAACGACTTTGATCTTCTTGGCTTATCCCTATACCAGTATCTTTGACGGTAAAACAAATAAGTTGCTGCTCTGTTGATTGTTCAATGAGCTTCATACACAAGGTGACACTGCCTTGCTCTGTAAACTTAGCGGCGTTTGTCAGTAAATTTCCTAACACTTGTTGCAAACATATTTGGTCGCCAATTAAGCTGTCATTGATATCATCATCACATTCAATATTAAAAGTTAAGCCTTTTTTTCTGCACAGTGGTGCGATCAAGCCTTGGCAATACTCAATTAAATTAGAGACACTAAATGGTGCATTACTTAATTGCATTTGCGAGTTTTCTGCTCGAGCAAAGTCAAGCATGCGATTAAGTAAAGTAAGTAAACTATTTGCCGCAGATTTAGCTTGTTCTGCATGAGTACGCTGCTCAGCTGATAAGCCTTGTAAAGCAATTACATCAATCAGGCCTAACACTGCATTCAACGGCGTACGAATTTCATGACTTAAGTTTGCAATAAATCGGCTTTTTGCCAATGTTGCTCGCTCAGCATCGTCTTTTGCTTGCACAAGTGCTGTAACATCTTGCACATGCACAACATAGTAGTCAGGTGTTTGCTCGCCATTAAACACTAATGAAACACTAATTTGTAGCCATCGCTTTTGCTCTTGTTGTGGCAGGCTAAAGTGATAGACATTCTTTTTCTCGTTGAGTAAATCTAGTAACGTCTCTTTTAATGTATTAAATGATTGCTCAGCAAATAGGTCTTCCAATGTATAGTGACTAGGTGATTTATTACCTAAATCAATTGAAAAAATCTTCCTTGCCGCTTTATTTACTTGTAAAACCTGATAATCAAGTGACACTAACAGCACGCCATTGGCAGCATACTCCATTGCACTTCGTAATTTAGCTTCTGAACTTTGCAACGCATTGAGCGCTTCATACTGTTTGGTAATATCACGACCAATCGCCATAGTCCCCAAAAACTGCTGATGCTCGTTATAAAAAGGCACTATACTCAAATCATAGATTTTATCTTGTGTTGATAAACGTTTTTGATAAACCTGTTTGTCTTTGAGCACTTTCTTTTCAAGCTCGTTGATTTCGCCATTATCATCACTGATATCACATAATTGCTGACCCACTAACTTTTCTTGTGGCAAGCCTATGTAGCGTTCATATGCTTTATTACACCCCAAAAATGAGCCATCAATGTTCTTAAAATAAATAATATCCGGAACATTGTTGAGCATGGTGTTTAATAAAGCTAATTGACGCTCTTTAGCATCAATACTTCTTCTAAGCTGTTGCGACTTTACTTGTACTTGAGAATCTAAAGTTTTATTGGCTTCTTGTAAGGACTGTACTAACTCTTCATTGCGTCGAAAGATCTGCTTAACACGACTAAACCAAGGCTGCCAGTTAGCAGGAATTTTGTAACTCACAAGCGCTTGCTTGCCCTCATCATGCTGCTCTAAATAATTCATCAAATGCGTCATGGGTTTTACGAAAATACGTTGGCTTAACCAAAACACGGCACTAAACATCATTACTAAAAAGACGCTTAAAAACATAAACTCTAAAAAAATGTCATAGCCAATAGGCTTACTCAATGCCCTAAGCGATTCGTGAAAACGCGTATGAATAGGTAAGTTGGTAGTATCTTGTACAAAATGACTTTGATAGCGCGAGCCTGAACTTTCAACGATATCTGGCCAATACCCTGTTGCATTAATGGCGCTCTTTAATATGTCTTTAGAGCTAGCAATCACTTGGTTGTCTTGATTAATAAAGATAAACTCACCATCACTAGGTGCTATCTTCTTAAGCCACAATGAAATAGCCTCTAGGTCATAGATCAAAACGATATAATCTTGACTATCAGCTGCTCTTTGTTTACCAATTGCAAAATAGGCATGACCGTTTATGGTCAAAACAGAGCTTGAAGCAAGCCGTTCTTCATTCAGTTGCAATGGACGAAACTTGTTATCTAAAACACTCGTAAGCAACTCACTTTTCGTTGTATTACGTCGTTTAATAAAAACAAAACCCTGCTGGTTTACATAGGCAACTGCTTCAAGTGATTGAATTAAAGAAAGTGCGGTATTGAACGATGGGCCTAGGGCTATAACTTGTCGCCATTGATTAACTGCAAATTGCGTTGAAGCAAATCGACCTTGCCCCACAACTTCTCCGATCCCCTCACCTACCGATTGGTAATAATAATGGTCAAACTGATTAACATTGCGCGCCAAGCTAGGCGCATAATCATAAGAAAGTGGCTGCTCGTAGAGCTTGAACATAGTATCTATTAAGCCATTGGCAGCATTCATTGCATGGCTAAGCTGTGCAGAGATATTATTAAAACCGTTTTGCCTGCTTTCAATAGCACGTTCGAGCTTTAAATTATAAAGATGCAAACACAAAAAAAACGCCACCAGCAGTGGCACAATAAGTGCCACTGATAAAGAGCGATAATAATGCTTTAATGGTAAAAAATTCACTGGTTATAAGTACCTTACCTCGTTAACGGTTAGGTTAACGAGGCATAGAAGTACTAGCAAGTTATAAATTTTCTTCAGCGAAGCTGGCTAAACGGCTGCGTACGACGCCATTTAAGTTAACAGTGGCGCTGCCTTCAAAATCTTTAAAGCGTTCAACAATATAGGTAAGCCCTGAAGTTACGGGGGTTAAGTAGTTGCTATCTATTTGCGCCAAGTTACCTGAGCAAATTAGTTTCGTGCCTTCACCGCAGCGGGTAATAATGGTTTTAAGCTGTGATGCCGTTAAGTTTTGACTCTCATCCAAAATCACCCCCGAATTGATATAATACTATCATACCCTTAATAAACTTGAACAAAAAAGCTTTTACACACATACTCTAGCTAAGAATCAAAGGTGAACGAAAATGATACTTCGAAATACAACAAAAACTAAAATAATTAAAACATCAGTCAACTTTGGAAAAGGAATGTCTTTTCATCTCGATAAATCAGGGCAACCTATTAAGACTGAAAAAGGCATCAGAACTCACTCATATAGGCACGATAAAATAGAACCTAATTTTCCAGTGCTATATCACCCGACTCGCTTCACCGAATGCCAAGAAATGAACTTATTTTTAATGCACCGCTTTGAAGGTCATTTCAGTCTCAAAAAGAATCAAATAGACAATGAGGCTTTTAGTGACGCTTATCATGCCAGCCAACCGGGAAAGCCATTAGATGTTAAGTCTGTTTGCAGTATAGCTAAGCACTTAAAAGCTTTCTTAGATTGGTTGGATAAAGATGATGCATCCTATTTTGAAGTAATAGCTGCACCACTTTCAAAACAATCTGTAGATGATGATATTTCTAGGTTACCTGTGTGGAGATATCACAAACATTTATGTGAAAGAGTCGAAACCAAAGATAAGTCTAAACGCATAAGCTTTAACAGCGCTCAAGAACGAATTAGAGCTGTTAAAGCATTCTATATATGGAGCCATAAGCGCGGGGCTATAGATAGCCTCCCCTTCTCACTTGAATACAAACAGGTACGTATTAAATCGAAAGCTAAATCAAGTGTAAGTTCATTGTTTCAATTACCTACTAGCAACACACGTTCTGGAGGCTTATGGAAGTGGGTTAGTAATTTGAGCATTCCAAATACATTGAAACAAAAGGAAGACTCACCCGAAAAAGATCTACAACCATATTCTCCAAAAGAACTTAAACAGTTGCTGGAGACGGATACGGCTCAAAAAGAGACTTATAAGCTTTATTTGCAATGTGCTTTGCTAGGTGGACTTCGTTCTTTTGAGATTTCAGCCATCGACCAGAAAGACCTTTTTGATCCTGATGAAAAAGAAAACGAGAAACGTATTCCAAAATTGAACATTGTACGAAAAGGACATAAGCCAGTGAGATTAACAATAGCGCGAGTTCTAATGAAGCTTTTGTACAATCACACTTTGACAATTCAAAATATGAAGCGACGTACCAAACATGAGACTAATCATGGTATGGACAATAGTGAACATCCGCTTCCTTTGTTTATGAATAGTTCAGGATCGCGGATAAGCGAAGATACACCGGGGAATACTATTTCCATAGTTAGAAAAGAACAAAGGAAGCAGGGATTAGAAATACTATTACGCACATTCCATGACTTACGCGCTACCTTTGCTACTTATGTCGCTAAATACCTAATTGACAAAGGTGAATCGGAGAGTTCCATCAGACAGACACTAATGACCTTGATGAGTCACGAAAGTTTTAAAACAACCAAACGTTACATCGACTTTGCCAAAAGTGTAGCAGTGGATGCATACGGAGCAATGTCAGAGTGGGTGAAAGATATCTACGGTGATGTTGACGAATTACTGATGCGTGAGGCTGAAGATGCAGCAGCAAGTTAAAACGCGGAAGTCCAATCGTATTCCTGCTAGATTTAAACCTCATTCAATTGTTCTAGCCAAACAGTTAGACGTTTTATTTAACAGGGCATATGACAAAGAAAACAATATTAGCGCAGATGACGACACTGCTATTTCAATGAGTCGCTTGCGGAATGCTTGTGTCAGTTTACAACATACTCTTCCTCTAGCCCTTAATAAGGTTAGTACAGATACTGCGACATCAATTCAAACTTCGGGATTAAATGCTCTATCAGACTTTGAAATTTGGCAAGAACTGGAATACTTTTGCATTAATGAAATAAATGATGTCAAGCTACCTAGTTATGCTACTCGTATAGAAGAAGCCTTAGAAAACTTAGCTAAGTTTCATTTTTATGATAACGCTATCAACGCTCCTTTTAGGCTAGTAAATGGGGCTACTTCAATCGACATAACTAAATTATTCGAACTTGAATTCCATCAAGTAAAAGAGATTCGTAAATTACTAAATAAATATCTGGACTATCTCGTCCTTCCAGAATTAAGCCTCAAAGATTCTTCTATTAGGGACAATATCCTCAAAACTGCGACAGCTATTATAAATCTTTGTCTACATGATACTTTTAAGAATACTGAACGCGTCAAACTGCCATTATTGGCAACATTACAGGATAGGGAATTCGTTTCATCATTTATATGCAATCACAACTTCCGTACTTTTTTAAAATTTATACTACCCGATGTGTGGGGTAAAGCTAGAGTCAATCAATTTAAAACTGAAGCCGAAGTAATAGGGTATGCACAAAGCATATCATCCAAATTTGGCAATGAAGTTGATGCTTTTTTGAAAAATCAGATAGCAAGCGCTTCGGAAGCTAATACAACAAGAGTTAGATCCTCAACTTTATCATTTCCAAGGTGGTTGAATAGTGCTGGTAGCGTAGCATCACCAATAATTAAGCTGCTTAGTGAGCGTGGAATTCAAGGGTTTGCAGAAAATGGCCTTCAGGGATTTAAATACCTTTATAAGCATTACCAAGAAGAAACTCAAAATAACCAGCAGTTTTTACTGCTACTAAACGCTGCATTGGACCTTTACCACTTTGTTACGGGTGAAAAAATCGCAAAGGAAAGTTTATTACCCTACTCATTGGGCTATTACCTTAAAGAAAGTGACACTACCGAATGGCAGAAGCATGAGTGGGTATATGACAATGCCTATAAATTTTATCAAAACCTAGTCGAATACCATAAAGTTTTTACAAAGCGAATTGATGGCGAGAGCATAGGTATCGTCACTCTCAAAGGTTACATAGGTAGTATGGCTAGAGCATTGAAAGAAAATGCATCATCATTAACAGATGAACAAATGAAGCTTATTGCCAGTCATGGGGTCCATGCTTTTGTTGAAAATAACTGTGAGATACTAAAGGCTATAAGAGAGGCAATTCAACTAAAATCAAAACAAGGCGATTTGTCGGTTTTTGTTGGTAATCAATATCAGAGCGCTATCGACAAATTACTATCGTTTTATGGTCTAGATACTATTAAAAGCTTTCCGGTCAACACCGAATTAACTGCACAACATCAAGAGCAACTATCTCAGAATCAAGATAAACTCTACTCATATAGAGAAGTAGTAGAATTAGCATATTACATAGAAAAAGGGCTTTCTGAGACCTTACTCACAATTAAAGACAAAGTTACACTTTATGCAGCAAAAGTCATATTGAAAACTGGTTGGAATTCAACTCCTACGCTAGAGCTTGATACTGACGACTTATTTTTCTTTAACACGCCATTACATTCAAGTAAAACTCCTGCTCTTCGTTTATTTAAACGCCGAGCTAATTATCAAACTCAATGGCATAAATTTGAAATTAAAGCCGAAGATCTAGAAAAAGAAGGCGTCTTATACGGCGACGTTGTCGAACCAGTAATATTTGATATTAAGGCTGCGACTAGACTTACGTCTATTTACCGCCCTTCTATTGAGAACCTATCAAAAAGAATTTTTGTTTTTCCCAAAGTAAATAGTATTGGAGAAGTAAAGATTCAATTATTAACAGCATCACGTTTCAAGACCTCTATAGATAGGATATTGACTGAGCTTGGGTGTGATATCGTATTTAATTCGCAAAAGATCAGAAAATCAGGGCTTAACTACATTTACCGAAAAGTTGCCAAAGAATTTAAGTGGTATCAAAAAGCTGGCAAGCACTCTTATGAAACGTTCTTGCGTCATTATTTAATGCAAGATAACAAAGATGTTGCAATGACAATCAACAGAGCGACAAAAACAATGGCAGACTATTTTGTTCGCGATGTTACCGACAAAGTAATCATTTTGCAGACTCCACCAGAAGACGGTAAAAAAGTCCCGAATGGCACATGCATTAACTCAAAAGATAAATCCGCAGTAGTGGCATTCGAATCTCAAAACAGGAAATTATTAGACCAGCGAGATACAAACGAGCATGCATGTGCCGACTTTAACGCATGCTTGTGGTGTCCGTTCTATCGCTGTGTTGCTGACGCATTGCATGTTTGGAAACTTTTGTCATACCGGGATTTTGTTGTTGCTGATATGGAAAACTCAGCCGCAACATTTGACTCTGTAACAGAGCAACTGGAAAACATAGAGCAGTTGAAAAATAGAGTTAACGAAATATTAACTGATATTGCCAAGCTTAATGCTCAAGCTGTGATTGATGGAAAAGAATTATTGAGAACAGAGGGTATTCATCCTCATTGGAAAAACACAGGTTTGCTATGACCAAAGAGGTAACTAAAACAAAACTACTTGATATCGCTGTTGTAAAAACACATACAGGTCAAATCACTATAAAACCTTTGGTTCAGGTGTTAGAAGATTTTAAAGTTGATGATACTAGCGCTTTTAATTCGATTGCTTTGTGGGAAAACAGAGCATTGAATATTGCTAAACATGGCACTATTCACTTTGGCGATGACACTTGGATAAGCTATGAAGAAACGCAAAGAAATGTGAATTTTAAAGGTGTTGATGAATTAGCATATCAAATTCGAATTTATTCACTAATTAAACTCACACATGGTGATGTTGTAGGCGGTAAACCTCTAAAAATCTCTACACTTCAAAATGATGTAACGTATCTAAATTTAATTGCAGCCTTCTTAAGACAAAGAGGTTATCACTCATTTCATGAGTTGGAGTTCAAATCTGACTTAGTTATTAGGAATCTCATAAAAGACTATTTATATGAAGTCGGGAAAATAGCTATTTACAGACAATCACACTCATTTACTAAACTATTTGACGTGCAACGAAGCTTTCGTCTTTTTGGCCCTAAGGTGTGTAGTGTTTTTATTGATGTGCTTAACCAACTAAACGAGTTACACCATCCGAGACCAGTCACTTATTCGCACCCTGTCATTCCTACTAAAGTAATGAAAAAAATTCTGAAGTTTGCAGAAAAAATAGTTGAAAACTCTAAGGATAAGATAGAACGATGGCTAGAATTAAATGCACGCTTAATAGATAGTTTACATGAAGGCTCCATTGAACCACCGCCCAAAATGAATACAGGTGAGCTAATAGCAAAACATGTAAGAAACTTACCCAATGAAGAGGAATTCATTCAATTATCCGAAGAATTAGAAGATTTAAAATTAGCCACATACATTAATATCTTGGCCTATACAGGTATGAGATATAACGAAGTACTTACATGCAAGGTTGGCTGTGCCAATTACAAAGATGATATTTATTACATTACGGCAATTATGACCAAAACCGACAACAGTAAGGTTGAGATGGAATGGTTTTCAAACGCTGAAGTACATGAGTGTGTTGGTATTTACGAAAAATATGTGATCGGTATGCAAGAAAGGGCAAAAGCTGTACTTTCTTCATGCAGAGCCAATATAACAAGTAGTCAAGCACACAATTTGAAAGAAGGGTTAGAAAGAAACCGTCTTTTCGGGGTTTCACATAGTAGCTGTAGTGTTAGTTTTAGCGATACTGGGCGATTCACAAAATTTGAGGTTAAAAACAGTGAAAACATTGAGCTTTTTGACTTAACTCTAGACGATGATGATATAGCAGAGCTTGAACGCCTTGAATCTAACTACAAAGAAGTTAGAGGAGAGAATAGAGGTGTCCCATACGAAGAAGGCGATACGTTTAGATTAACCGCTCACATGTTTCGACATACGTTGGCCTACTTTGTCATTGCCAATAAATTAGGTGAGCTTGATGATATTAGATATCAATTTAAACATTTAACTAGCCTAATGACGTTTGTTTATACTCGAAGAGCATTTTTGGCCTCAACAACTTTAATTAAAACTACTGAAGAGTTTAATGAGATTTTAATTGACCGTGTTGCAGAAGAGTTAATAGATGAAGCCGAGTCACAATCACTTAAAGGTGGTGCTGGTGAGCAAATTAATAAAACATCTAAAGATCTGATAATAGGTATTACTGATAGTCAAAGTAAAGATTCGACTGTGATTAAGCAGATCCATTTCAGTTCAATTGAAGAACTGAAAAAATTTCTCGTCAAAAATATTAAAAACATACGTGGCTTACCTACGGGGTACTGCACTGCGGGAGAAGCTTGCAAGATAAAAGGAGCAGGAATCCCTAGTGGCTGTGTGTATTGTGGTAGTAAAATCATTACCAAACGCCACAAGGTCAATTGGCAAATAATAAAAAAAGAAGCAACGCAGAAACTAGAGGCATATGCGGCATTAACCAAAGAAGAGCAAGAAGATTACGAGCTATTTGCTATTCACTGGAAAAATAATATAGCAGCAGCTGACTATGTATTAGATGAAGGCAAAGCGCATACAAACCAAGGAGAACAAGCATGAGTAGCGCATACGATGATATAAAACGTGCTTTTGAAGAGATGAAATCTGATGGCAGCAAGATAACCAAAAATGCAGTAGCAACGAGAGCTAAAAGAAATATTGCAAATCTATCTAAAGAAGAAGAAAAATGGGTAAAGTTACGAGAAAATATTGAAAAAGCTCAATTAACTTGGGAAGAAAAAAATAAAGATAATTTAATAAAACAACTCAGAACAAAGGTAGCCGAACTAAAAAGCAAGCTTGCTAAAGAAAAGCAAAAAAACGAGATTGACCCTAAGGAAATCGATAAGGATTTTGAAAAGCTACTGGTGCGATTACAAGAAATGTACGCTGAAATAGATAAGCTCAAACTGATTAATGCTGATTTAAAAAATCAACTTCAGCACTCAGGGCAACATACAGAAATAAGAGTGGATACGTCTACTGGTGAAATTATTGAATTAGTTTCAACGAAACAATAGATTAGATGTAGTAGCTCATATCTCATCTTACAGTTTTGTTGATTAGGTTTAGACTTCACCTGACAGGCAGCAAGAGCGAACAAGAGACGGTCAGAGTGATCTGGATATGTGAACTTAATTCTACAAAGCGGACGCTTAGCGACCCCGTTCATGCAATAAAATTGAGTTTAGGCAATCCGCATTAATTGTATAATGATGTCTCTGCTTCTAAAGAGTATGTTTATGAGAACCATTGGAAAACTGGCAAAAGATTTAGATATCAATGTTGAAACGATCCGCTTTTATGAGCGCCAAGGTTTAATAGAGCAGCCTCCAAAACCCGAATCAGGTTATCGAAAGTATGACGAGACACACGCTAATCAACTCAAATTTATTCTGAAAGCTAAAGCATTAGGGTTTACGCTGAAAGAAATTGAATCACTGATGTCACTAAGTAGCAGTTGCGCTGATATAGAATCGATGGGATTGCAAAAACTTAATCTCATCCGTAATAAAATTGCTGATTTACAGCGGTTAGAGAAAGTAATTCAAGATATGACAGATTCTTGCAAGGCCAATCAAGACCCTCAATCCTGCCCGGTAATAAATTCACTTAAATAGCTATTGACCCCGTACTTATGTACGGAGTTTATACTACCTTAAAAATTGAGGTAGATAGTTATGATCAATAAAATTCTAGATAAAGTAGGTTCTGGTGGCGTTTGGCTAGCCGCCCTTAGTTGCACAGCATGTTTTCCTGCGCTCGGCTCATTGGCATCTGCGCTTGGGTTAGGTTTTCTTTCACATTTTGAAGGGATAGCGGTGAACACCTTATTGCCATTATTTGCTTCACTAGCGTTGTTAGTTAATTTCTATAATTGGTATCAACATCGAGAGTCATTAAGAGGCATTTTAAGTGTCATTGGCCCAATTGCAGTATTGCTGACCCTTTATCCTTTATGGCAATACGACTGGAGCACTTACTTATTTTACTTTGGGATCATTTGGATGGTCGTAATGTCTATTTTAGATATTGTTAAGCCCATTAAGGAACCAGTATGCAAGGTATAGAATTAAAATCTAAGATAACTTGCCCTGAATGTGGATTTAGCAAAGTTGAAACCATGCCTACAAACGCTTGCCAATGGTATTACGAATGCGAAAGCTGTAAAGCACTACTTAAACCGTTCAAAGGTGATTGTTGCGTTTACTGCTCTTATGGAACAGTTAAGTGTCCTCCTATTCAAGAAGGCAATGCATGTTGCTCAGGTAAGTAGCCTAGTATTCGGTGGTTCTGTGCCAACCAAGTAATATCTTAAATGCGATTGCGATTAACACTAAACCACCAAATAGTTCAGCTTTAGACTCCAGCCATACGCCACTTCTTTCGCCGATATTCACACCAATCTAGCTAAAGGCAAACGTCGTGACGCCTATTATCAAGCAAGCTACGGCTATGTCTACCTCAAGCAATGTGATTGCATAACCTGCCGCCATTGCATCAATACTGGCGGCAATAGCAAGAACAAATAGCACACGATGAGTAACATTAGCAATATCTTCTTCAATTCCTTCAGATTGGGACTCATAAATCATTTTTGCCACCGATAAATAATAGCAAAATAAAAGCTATCCAAGGTGCATAATCTTCAATCCAAGATGATCATCCTTTACCGCTGTAATAGCCTAAAAGAGGTATAAAGCCTTGGAAAAATCCAAAATAAGCAACGGCTTTAATAAAGAGTTTTTCAGCATTTGCTACTTTTTTAGAACCTAAGCCTATGGATACTGCAAACACGTCCATACTGAGTGCTATAGCTAATACAAATACTTCAAACAAATCGATTAAACCTGAATAAAATTGTTATAAGATTACGTGACGTATAATTAGTTACTTGACTGATGTTAAACACCTAAGGTTTGCTGACAGTTGCTCAATTATCGAAGCCTTATTTTTACACCAAATTTCAGCCAGATATTCAGTAACAGTGCCAACACTTGAAGGAAACAGAATATTCCCCGCCACTTTGGCGAAAGGGCCATCAGTTTCGAGTAAAATCCTATCTTGAGGTATCCACGATATTACTTTTTTAGCTCTGGCTGAAGTAAGCATGGCTGGCCCAATAGAAAAGAAACAGCCTAGCTCGACGGCTTCTAGAACTTGCTTCTTAGTACCTAAAAACCAATGAAGAATAGAAGTACCAGCATTGGGGTATAACTTAAGTTGTTCAAGTACTTCACCTGTCGCATTAAGACTATGGATAGTTAGTATTTTGTTATCAAAGTCTTCACATTTTTTCAAAATATGCGTGAAAACCTCTAATTGATCATCAAAGTAATCAGCATAACCTTTTGAGCCATCCAGCCCAATTTCTCCAATATATCTAGTTCTATCAACTAGCTTATCGAATAGAGGTAGTTCATTTTTCCTTAAATGAGCAAGTTGAGGGTGAAGCCCCAAAGCCGTTTTACAGTGTTTTATGCCACTTGTTAACTGAACAGTACCTTCAAAAGCTGAAGGCACCGTAGTTACTGATAGCACGTAATAATTACTGCTTTTTATGTCGTTCAATACCTCTTTATGATCTGGATATAAATCAACATGGCAATGAAGATCCATCATGATGATTTATCCGCTTGGAGAAATAATTCAACCTCTGCTAATCCTCGCTTAATAGTTGATTCTAGTTTTTCTCGTATATCTTTATCTTGTGGTATTGGTCCTGACTTTCGAAGCCAAGAACGATAATTGTCAGTCTGTTTCAACCGGATAATGGCAGTTTGAACCGCTTGGAGATCATCGCGAGTATCTTTTTCTTTAATAAGACCTCTCAACCGCTTTGTCTTGTATGGCGCATCTTGTGTAAAACCAGCATGAAAAACTGACGCTCTTCGAATAAGGCAAGGTACACAATGCCCACACTGTTTATGCTCTCTGTGCCAATGACTACAAGAAACACTCAGAGGAACTGCTTTTCTAATTGCGTCTTGATCAACACATTCCGCTAACATTTCACCTTTAGTTTTGAATTGATAGGGGTTTACAAATTTGACATGAAACCCAGTGTCTCTAAGCAAAGATTCAAGCCTGCTTAGAAAATTAGGATGAGTAGTTCTAGTACTATGGCTACCAATCCGTCTTCTGGTAAGCGGTGGATTTATAGAAATATAGCCATTCTCAGGGACGACAATAGTTTCAATACTGCTATCGCAATTAGCATTTCTTAAGGCTGATATACCAAGTACCGCCATAGCTAGGAAGTTGAAGCTTCTTCCCCTCATGCTAATGTCAGTTTTACCTTCTAAATGCTTGATAATATGAGGAGACATTGAATAGGACAATTCGCCGAATGGCGGGGATAATAAATGCTTAATATCTTCCTGTTTTGCGCCATCACCACGATAAGCGTGACTAACCAAAAGCGGTTTTAAGGCTGACTCTCCGTTTAAAATGTCAATTGCACCAACTGCGCTGTCAAGACCTCCTGAAAAAAGGCAGACTGAGTTGAGTCCAATTAATGATTTTGCTTTTGCTTTCGCTTGCTCACTTGTTTTAGGAGTCGGCATCGGCATAGTTGTTTTTTCAAAAGTAAACTGCCATTGATCGCCCGTTAGAAAGTTGAGCAAAGAACTTAGTTCAGGCTCAACAGTATTCCACATATCCTCATCGGTAACAGGAACATGTAAATGCATTTTTCTAGCCCATGCATTTTCTGCATTATCCCTCAATTCAAATGTATCAGCGGCGGTAACGGCGGTTGCAATTGTTATCAGATCTATTGCATCAGCATCTACATGCAATCCTAAATCACGAACTGTTTGTAGTAGTTGTTTTGACACCAAGCTGTGCTTAGTGATGTCATTTTGATGCGTGTGAAACATTTGGACAGGATGACAGTCTTCAGAAAAATCAGGCAAGTTAGCTGGGTCATGGTTAAAATAAAAATTAGTCATCAAAACTCTCCCATTCATCCACTGTCATTGCAATTGCATCAGCTTGAATTTTAGTAATATTTTCCTTGCTAATAGTACTAGGGTTGCCATTAGTTACTTTGTCTAACTGCTCTTGTGTGATCACTTTTATTAATTCCCTTAATTCTACTTCCATTTGATGATGCTTACTTGCAGGCTCAACATGAAACCAAGCTCTGCCCATGCCTTCAACCACATCCTGAAAAATAAGATCTGTTAAATAACAGCCTATGGCTTCTTGAATAACTTCGTCAGTAAAACTGTTTGGGTCAAATTCTTCTGTATCGGGGAGTGCTTCTTCTAGTGCGTAATCCAACGCAACTCTTACAGCATCCGAATCGGCATTATCAGGTGCCAAATGACTAGCAATTTTGTCAATTGCTTGGTCAGTCGATAACCCAGTTAGATCACCTAATGATAAGCTTTGATTATTAACCGTTACGGTGTCGCCACGCATGACACCAAGCAATCCAGAACCAGCCGTTATACCGCTTGCTAGTCTCCGGCTTGTGCTTTTACCTCCGCCAGAGCCTTTTCTAGAGTAACTTTTTAATGAACGCCTTAGATCTGAGGTTGAGCCACCTGTTTGTGCATATTTACCAAATGCTCTTCTGGCGCTGGCAAACCTATTTGGAGGTGGCGTTGCTGTTGGCGAACCACCGATTTCTTGTTGAACCTTGTCATTGTCAATATCGTTGGTATGGTCATTCTGATCATCAGATTGATTGTTATCAGAACCAGTTTGATCATCCCCATCAGTACCTGATGCAGGCTCTATTGTGACGGGATCTCCTTGCTCTGCCCAAGATGGAATTAGCGGACTCTTGTTATTCGGTCCTGTAGACGATGCGGACGTACCCATATTACTTAATTCCCTCTAGTTCTTTTAAGATTGGATTGAGCCACCTTTGACGAGGCAAGCTTTTTAAGAATGTAAGAAGACTTAAGCAACATTTATCATCCTGCTTGGCAAGTAACACGGCTCCATAGATGCCTGTTGGTTTTTCGGTCCAATCACCAATCAACTTAAAGTTTTCAATCAAACCATCCATGACTGACATGTACTCTTCCTTCGGAGTTGTGGTAATCGCAGTAGAGTTAACGCCACTGACCCTTACCTTTTGCTTCATTAATTCTTCTACAAGTTTTTGAGCAGCTCCCGACATTACCGCATTAACAGCACCCATTGGAATGCTTTCTCGGCTAAGGTATGCCGCTGGGGTCAAATCCATCTCAGTAAACATTGGAGGTAATTTTGACCATTTATCAATAAAAGCTAGGTCGAGTTTCCACTCTTCAGGTAACTTTATTTCATCAAATTCAACTTCTGAATTTTCGAGATCCGCTAAAACTTTTGGATATCCGTTTTCCTTATCAATTAATTCATAAAGCTTGTTAGTAGCCTGAGTGCCTAAGCACCTCTCAAAAATTACCAGCTTAGTGATAGTTTTCTCGTCAAGCTGCATTCCTCGACGGTGAGCCGTTTTCTTTCTCATCTTAACTTGATTGAGTAATCGCTTAACTATGCGAGGGTTACCGTTAATGTTTGTGGATTCAGCTAATAGTGGAGCTAACTGTTCAGCAACTACAAATTTGCTTCTGAGTCCTGAATGCTTTTCGATATCGTGATCCTGAAGAAGCTCATCAACGGTAATTTGTGGTTGTTTCCAAGAAAGCCTTAATGATTCTTCAAGGGCACATCTTATCGCTTCTAACTGAGCATCTGTCACTCCGTGGTCTTGAGCGGTGAGCATCATTAAATATGCCCTTATCTCAAGAACACCGGGCCTTGGTACATGCACAGGAATTTGAATAAGCTTGTCTAAATAATCAGTTTGATGTCGTTGAGATGCACCTTTGTGATATTCAGGTACTGCCAAACGGATCATGTCTTCATCGGCGGCAATGACAAATGCGGTATTTGGTAAAAATAGAAATAATCTGATCGCCTCAAGTGTTGAAATGGCATTAAATGGAGAGCAGCGATCTAAATTATCGACATAGACAATAAGTGGCTTATCAAACTCCTTTAACAGATCAGAATATGCTTTTCGGAATTCTTTAATTTCTTTAGGAGGTGAGAATGATTTCTTATCTTTGATCAAACCTTTGTTTTTCTTCGCAACATCCTTAGCGCCATCGACAGCACCTTTTACATCATCAACATCAAGTTCACCATCGTCACCACCACTGAATAGTCCCATGATCTTCTGTATACCACCCATAGTCGGTATACCAGCTAATGCTGCACCACCATTCATTAGCAGTCCCATCAGTCTGATCTTATCTATTCGTCCAGCAAACTCTATTGCTTTTGCACTTAGATTTTTATCGTCTGCTGCTTTTTTTACTAAAGTAGATGCAATTGTTTCTAATAGCGCTGCTTTAGCGTCATCGTATCCTTGGAAAGTCCATGCATCGAAATGCACTTGGATATATTCTTGTTCATCAGTTTCCAAAGATGCTTTGGTAAGTTCAAGAATCGTGGATTTTCCAGCGCCCCAATCACCAAAGACACCTATACTAATAGGCATTAATTCCTTTTCAGTGATAAGATCTTTAATCGACTCAGCCGTTTCATTAAAGTTTAAGAAGTCAATTTTTGACTCTTTATCAGACCACATAACATCTCCTTTTGTTTATTATTTTTTTGTTCCATTCTTTCAATAGTTCGATGAACCGTCGGGCGGCTAACAGAATATTTCTTCGCTAATGCAGAGATCGATTCACCATTTAATTTATCTTTATATAATTCTTTCGCTTGTTTGTCTGATAAAGCAGGCAACCTACCCATATGTTTGCCTTTAGCCTTCGCTTCTTCGCGACCTTCTGCGGTTCTGGCTTTTATAAGATCCCGCTCAAGTTGAGCGAATACTCCACATAGGTTGATCATGGCGGTGGCAAACGGATTATCATTTTTAGTATTGAGAGAGCCGTCGATAATATTTAAACAAGCCCCCTTTTTGTGGATACTTTCAATAGCCTCAAGAATAGACTTTAATGATCGGCCTAGCCGATCAAGGCGAGTAACAATTACCTCATCACCCTCCCTGATAAAATCGATGAGTTCCTTTAGCTTTTCTTCATTTCTAATGGAAGCACCTGACTGTTTTCCTTGAAATATTTTTTCACAGCCATGAGCGTCCAACTTGGACAGTTGAATATTTAAATCTTGCTCTTTAGTTGAGACTCTTGCAAAACCAACTTTCATATGTACGAAACCTGTAACTTTCGTACATCTTAACAATCAAGTGAACGAAAGTACATTAAATAAATTTCGTACATGAACGTAATAAAATATAGTTATTCGTACACAACACGGATAGAAAATGAATGACAATTCTAACTATCAAGTGACTTAATTATTCCACACGCTTCAATGGTGTTTTCAGTTGTACACAAACTTGCCATTTGTTGAAGCTCAGCTTTTAGTGCTTTGAGTTCTCTCATTCGATTGTTAACTAAGGCCAATTGTTGAGCAATGAGCTTATTAACACTTGCACAGCTTTCTTCTGGCTTATTTTTCAGTTCCATAAGGCGTTTAACATCTGTTAGAGGGATATCCAAACTTCGGCAATGCTTTATAAACTCTAATTCTTTTAAAGCCCGTTCACCGTATAACCTGTAATTCCCTTCAGTACGTTCAGGAGTTGAAAGCAACCCTTCTTTCTCGTAATACCGAATTGTTTGTATCGAACACCCTGTCGTTTTTGAAAGTTCACCTATCTTCATAAAACTTTAGTCCTAAATCTTGACTCTATAGTCACTATAGACTTTATAGTTAAGTTATCAAGCAAATAACTAAGGCCGTGCAATGAGTGGTTGTGGTTGCGAAGTCGAACTAAAAGATGCGAAACAAAAACATGTGCTGTATTGGTTGCTAGGTATTAATGCGGTTATGTTCTGCGTTGAGATTACTGTGGGCCTATATGCAAACTCAACGGCTTTGATAGCAGATTCAATGGATATGCTGGCTGACGCAATTGTCTATGGTATTGCTCTATATGCCGTGAGCCGATCTTTAAAGCATAAAGCCAATGCAGCCCTTATCAGCGGTTACTTTCAGCTGACACTCGGAATACTGGTAATCTTTGACATAGTAAGAAGACTCGGAGAAGGTGAGCCTCACTCTTGGTTCATGATCGGCTTTGGTTTTGTAGCATTAATAGCAAACGTCATTTGTTTAGTTTTAATCAGAATGCAAAGCAATGGTGAAGTCCATATGCGTGCAAGCTGGATATTTTCAGCCAACGATGTGATCGCAAACTTGGGGGTCATTGCTGCTGGTGTTTTAGTGATGCTACTTGATTCTCGCTGGCCTGACATTGTGATTGGTAGTGTGATTGCAACCCTAATTTTAAGAGGGGCTTACCTGATTATTACTGATGCGAAGAAAGAGCTGAGCAACGCAGAGTTAACAAGCGAAAACAATAGCTGTAGTGGAAGTAAATCAAAATCATGTTCTTAAAGGAGATGGATAATGAGTGCTAATTATTTAGAGAAAACACAAATATTAGACTTAGATGATCACAGCATCCAATCTCTAATAGCAGATCGGAATTGGAATACAATGGATGAATACAACACAATAGGAGCTGCTTACACCTTTGTTAAAGATGAGATTCAGTTTGGTTACAACCGCAGCGATGATATATCTGCGAGTGAAGTTTTAGCGGATGGCTATGGACAGTGCAATACCAAGGGAAACTTGTTAATGGCTCTATTCCGAGCGCTTGGTATTCAGTGCCGATTTCATGGTTTCACGATTGACCAACAGCTTCAGAAAGGCGCTATTCCTTCTTATGTATTTTGGCTTGCCCCAAAATCCATTATCCATAGCTGGGTAGAAGTGCTCTATGAAGGTAAGTGGATCAATTTAGAAGGCTTCATTCTCGACGAAGCTTACCTAAGTTCAATTCAATCCAAATTCAGTCAAGCTAAAGATAATTTTTGTGGTTATGGAATAGCTACTACCTGCATAAGTAACCCAGAGACGAACTGGGTTGGTAAAGATACTTATATTCAAAAAGAAGGCATACACGACGACTTTGGCTTTTATGACTCACCCGATGAATTCTATGCTGAGCAGGGAACCAATCTAACGGGTATTAAACGTTGGGCGTACCAAAACTTTATCCGTCATATCATTAATTGGAATGTACAAAGGCTTAGAAGAAAAAATGTAACCGCCGAGGCTCAACATGCATAACCACTCTCACGGTCATGATCACCCTCACAATGATGAGGACGCTTCGAGACGCATTGGCTGGGCTTTTTTTCTAAACCTCACGTTTACCATCATCGAATTTATCGGAGGTTGGTTAACCAATAGTACGGCAATCATGGCAGATGCTATCCATGATTTAGGAGATAGCATCTCCATAGGCACCGCATGGGGATTAAATAAGCTCAGTAACAAGCCTGCCTCTAGCCAGTTTTCATATGGTTACAAGCGCTTTTCATTGCTTGGCGCATTGATTAACGGTTTGGTATTAACTGTTGGTTCTGTTTTTATACTAATTGAGGCCATACCAAGATTAGCTAACCCCGAAATGCCTCAAGTCGAAGGAATGCTTTTATTAGCTATTTTTGGCATGGTGGTAAACGGTTACGCTGCCTATAAGCTAAGTCATGGAAAGACCTTAAATGAACGAGTTTTAAACTGGCACTTGCTTGAAGACGTTTTAGGTTGGATAGCTATATTTATTGTATCAATCGTATTGATGTTTGTTGAATGGCCCATACTCGATCCTATTTTATCAATTGGGTTTACCCTTTTTATTTTATTTAATGTTGTAAGAACACTGAAAACGACACTTATGCTCTTCTTGCAAGCGACACCAGATATTGATCTTATTGAAAATATTAAATCGAAAATAGTTTCTAAAGCCATTGTGGGTGAAGTACATCACTTACACATCTGGTCACTTGATGGTGAACACAACGTTTTAACCGCCCATATTGTTTTAAACACTGAAATATCTAACGAAGAGCTGAAATCGTACAAGCTAGAGTTGCGACAGGAGCTTAAAGAGTTTGATTTTGCTCATACAACAATTGAAATAGAGTTCATAGACGAGCAATGTCGTGACGCAAGCTAAACGATAGTGTTAACATTGGCATAACTAAGAGATAGTTGAAACGAAATGAATATTAAACAATTCCCTGCATACATCATGATAGTGCTGATATTACTTCAGTCATTTTCTGCTGTGGCAAAAGTTGCTGATGTTCATATTGTTGATTCCGAGCATATAAAAACCGAGCATGTTCATGCTTTAGATGACCACATTTCTTCTGAAAAATTAATACAATCATCAGCAGATAATGACCAACACAACCCCGCTGATTGTCATCATTGCGGACACTGCAATGGCTCGCATGTACAGTTTGCTACGCATGTTTACATCAGTAGAGACATTGATTTCAAATCAAGTCAGGTATTTGATTATTTAAAAGTAGTCATTGAAGCTCCCCCTTCCAGATTACTTCGACCTCCCAAAAGTTAGTCCTTTTATTTAATTGGCGCGTTAGGCGGTGAAGCCAACGCTCGTTTCATAAAATAAACAGGACAAAATATGAATATGTCTTATTTTAAGGCCCCCGTACTTGCTTGGAAGAAAGTAAAACGGTTGCTTCTGTTGTCGTTTTTAGTGACAACTAATAATGTATTTGCAAATGACTTAACTGTTGATTCAGTTTCATTGTCAGAGGCAATACAACGAACACTTGCAAACAACCCACAGCTAACAGCTTTTAAATACAAACAAAAGCGTTTAGACGGCGAGTTAGCTACCGCAGGGTTAAAACCTGAATATAACGTCAGCGCTGAATTGGAAAACTTTGCAGGTACAGGTGATGTATCTGGATTCAGCGACGCTGAACTTACCTTATCAATATCTTCCGTGGTGGAATTGGGAGATAAGGTAAATAGCAGAAAGCTTTATGTTAATGCCCAACAGCAAGCAATAGCTGTTGAAAAAAGAATACAAACACTCGATATTTTGGGTGAAGTAGCAGCTCGCTATATCGATGTTTTGACGTTACAGCAAATCATGCTCGTCAATGAAAATGCAGAAAAGCTAGCACGAGAAACCTATCAAACTGTCTCCAAAAAAGTTCGTGTTGGTTCGGCACCGTCATCAGAGCAAAAACGAGCTGATGCAGCTTTAGCAACAGCTCGACTAAAGACGCTAACCATTTCCAAGCAGTTAGAGGCCAGTGTTCGTAAGTTAGCTATTATGTGGGGAGAACAATCACCGCAATTCTCTCGTGTATCAGGCGATTTATTTGCACTTCCCAAAACAATATCACTCGAATACATCATGGCTCAACTTTCTCAAAGTCCTCATATATTAGCTTATGCAGAGCAATCGAGAATTCAGCAAGCTCAATTACAATCAATCAACGCACAAAGCCACGCTAATATAACGTGGAGCGCAGGTGTGAAAAGACTTGAAGGTAGCAATGAGACTGCGTTGGTTGCAGGAATTAGCGTCCCTCTGTTTACGAGTGATAGAAATAGAGGCAGCTATCAATCTCAAAAAGCAAAACTCGATGAAGTTGAGCAGCAACGGAAAGCCAGTGAGCGAGCAATTTACAGCCAATTAGCGACATTTTATGCGGCTCAGGAAGAGGCTCGCCTTACGGTTGAAACCTTACAAACCAGTATTATTCCGCCTCAAGAAAGTGCTTTGTCATTAGTGCAAAAAGCCTATTCGGACGGGCGCTTTAGTTATTTAGAGCTAGTTTCAGTTCAAAAAGAGCTTATTGAGATGCAATATGCGCTTATTTTTGCCGCAAGTGAGGTTCACAAACAAAGCGCCTCCATTGAGTCCTTATCAGGCATTCCATTAATTTCTTCCGGCAATACAGAAAGCCAACTTTCAAGCTTTATTGAGAATTAATCATGAAAAAGAAAAATATATTAAATTCACCAATCAGCCTTTTCAAATTAATGCTTGTTGCTGTAATTGGTTTCACCTCCATCACGACCTCAGCCAGTGAAGAACACAAAGATGAAATAGTCTCTATGTCTGTTGAGATGGCTAAACAAAACAGCATTGAAACAGTAGCAGCAACTAGCGGTGTTATTCATAACGAAGAAGTTGTATATGGAAAAATCGTTGCCGATCCTGCCTCACTTGCGCACGTTAACGCTAGATTCGATGGTGTTATTAAGGAAGTAAAAGTCAATCTCGGCGAAGAGGTCAAAAAAGGTGAAACGTTGGTAGTGATTGAATCCAATGAGAGCTTAAATCAATATTCGATAAAAGCACCAATGTCTGGGCGTATAGTCGCTAGGCAAGCCAATATTGGCGAGCTTACAAATGGTGAAAACTTGCTGACAATAGCCAATTTTGACGTGGTTTGGGCACAACTATCAGTGTTTCCTACTCAGCTAAGTAAGGTTAACGCTAACCAGCAGGTGCTAATTCATAGCACTGAATTTAATCAAAGTGCGCAAATTAGCTATTTAACACCATCACTAAACGACAAGCCATACTCATTGGCATTTGTAAAATTGGATAACAAAACCAACAAGTGGCCGCTTGGCACTGTAATTAAAGGTGCGGTTACGACCAGTCAACACTCTGCTCCTGTTGTTGTGCCAAAAGGAGCCATTCAAGAGTTTGAAGGCAAAGATGTTGTTTTTATTAAAGAAGGCAATGAATACCACCCTAGCGCCGTAAAAACTGGCGCTTCAGACGCTATCAATATTGCTATCATCGACGGTTTGAACGTCGGCGAAAGTGTGGTTGTAAAGAACAGTTATCTGCTAGTTGCTGATCTAAAAAAATCGGAGGCTGGACATGAACACTAATCTCCGACCTTTTTGTCCTCTACATATTGGCTTCAGTATTATCGAGGTGAAAATATGATCGCTTGGATACTAGAATTATCTATCCGTAGACGTGGTACTATGTTGCTTATGGCCTTGTTTATCATCGCTTTAGGAATATGGAACTATCAGAAGCTACCTATTGACGCTGTGCCAGATATAACCAATGTACAGGTACAAATAAACACGCAGGCTCAAGGTTATTCACCTTTGGAAACAGAGCAACGGATTACGTTTATCGTCGAAACGGGCTTGGCGGGTTTACCTAAGCTGGATTATACCCGTTCACTTTCTCGATATGGCCTGTCGCAAGTGACTGTTGTGTTTGAAGAAGGCACAGATTTGTATTTTGCCAGAAACCTAATCAATGAGCGACTTAGCGCAATTAAGGAGCAACTACCGTTTGGCATTGAACCAGAAATGGGACCAATTGCTACGGGCCTCGGTGAAATATACATGTACAGTATAACTGCCGACGAAAGTGCAAAGCAGAATAATGGCTTACCCTATGATGCGATGGCGTTAAGGGAGATCCATGACTGGGTAGTGAAACCACAACTTGCATTGGTTAAAGGGATTACGGAAATCAATGCAATTGGTGGCTATAAAAAGCAATACCATATCAATCCCGATCCGTTAAGGATGTTGCACTTCGGTATTACCAGTGAAGCACTATCAAATGCAATAATGCGAAATAATGCAAATCAAGGGGCTGGATTCATCGAAAGAAGCGGACAGCAAATTCTTGTTCGTTCACAAGCTCAGTTGCAATCTATTCAAGACATCCAAAACGTCATTATAAAAAGCGACGACGGCACACTTGTAAAAGTTAAAGATGTCGCCGAAGTTGCGATAGGAAAAGAGCTAAGGACAGGAGCTGCATCACTGGAAGGCAAGGAAAGTGTGATTGGCACCGCAATGATGCTGGTAGGAGAAAATTCACGCTCGGTGGCATTGGCTGTTGGTGACAAGCTTAGTGAAATCCAAAACAGTTTACCTCAAGGCGTGTCCATAGTTCCCTTATATGACAGGACAACTCTGGTTGATAAAGCAATTAGCACCGTACAGAAAAATCTTATTGAAGGTGCATTACTGGTTATCTTCGTATTGTTCCTATTACTGGGTAACATACGCGCCGCTTTGATTACCGCCGCAGTAATTCCTTTGGCAATGTTGGCAACAATCACGGGCATGGTTCAAAGCAAAGTCTCTGCGAATTTAATGAGTCTGGGAGCCTTAGATTTTGGATTGATTGTCGATGGCGCGGTAATAATCGTTGAGAACTGCATTAGGCGGTTAGCAGAAAGCCAAAAACGAAATAGTTCTGTCATTTCCCTGAAAGAACGCCTAGACATTGTTTATTCTGCTACCAATGAGGTTATACGACCTAGTGTTTTTGGCGTATTGATCATAACGATTGTCTATTTACCTTTGTTTACCTTATCGGGTGTCGAGGGCAAAATGTTTCATCCGATGGCCGCAACGGTGATAATCGCTCTATTGTCTGCAATGGTATTTACCTTCACGCTAGTCCCCGCTGCGGTTGCTTTATTCTTGAAAGGCAAAATCAGCGAAAAAGAAAGTCCAGTAATTGTCGGCGCTAAGTCAGTTTATAGTCCTGTTTTGAAGTGGGCTTTAAAACTACGTTGGCTAGTTGTTTGCGGCGCTGCTTTACTTGTGACATTTAGCATATTACTTGGTAGTAAATTAGGATCTGAATTTGTTCCTCAACTTAATGAAGGTGACATTGCACTGCACGCGATGCGTATTCCGGGCACGGGTATTGACCAAGCTGTAGAAATGCAGAAGGTACTTGAACAACAAATTATGAAATATGATGAAGTTGTTACGGTGTTTTCAAAAACGGGCACAGCAGAAGTTGCGACAGACGCGATGCCGCCAAATGTGACTGATACTTTTCTGATATTAAAGCCGAGAGAGCAATGGCCCGACCCTAATTTAACGAAAGAGGATTTTGTTGAAAGGCTGGAAAAAGATCTCAGCTCTATTCCCGGCAATAATTATGAGTTTACTCAACCAATTCAGATGCGATTTAACGAATTAATTAGCGGAGTAAGAGCTGATTTAGGGATTAAGCTCTACGGTGATGATCTATCCCAACTTGTCATTTCTGCACAAGAAGTTTTGGCTACACTCAATACAATTTCAGGTGTTGCTGATGCGCGGCTCGAACAAGTTGATGACGTGCCTATCTTTACCGTTAACCCCAAGCCTGAAGCATTAGCGCTATACGGGTTGGATGCAAGCGACTTACAGTCTTGGTTAAAAACAGTCGTGTCAGGTGAAGGCGCAGGGTTAATATTCGAAGGTGATCGTCGATTTGAAATTGTAGTTAGATATCCTGAGCTGTTGAGAGCCAACCTTGATCAGCTAGGTAATTTGCCAATCGCGATAGAAAGTGGTGAGTTTGTACCTGTAAGCGAAGTTGCAGAGTTAAATTATACGACAGTTCCAAGTCAAATAAGCCGAGAAAATGGTAAGCGACGAATTGTAATTACAGCAAATGTTAGAAACCGAGATCTAGGCTCATTCGTACAAGAGGCACAGCAAAAAATTCAACAAAATGTTGAATTGCCTGCTGGTTATTGGCTTGAGTACGGCGGAACATTTGAGCAACTTGAGAGTGCAACGCAAAGATTATCCATCGTAGTACCTGCCACATTGTTTGTAATTTTGACACTGCTTGTCATAGCATTTAGTTCAATAAAAGATGCCCTGATCATATTTAGTGGTGTGCCTTTAGCACTTACAGGCGGCGTATTGGCTTTGTGGTTAAGAGACATGCCTCTTTCAATTTCTGCTGCTGTTGGATTTATCGCTCTTTCAGGGATAGCTGTATTAAATGGACTGGTGATGCTGTCATTCATTAAACAGCGATTACTTGAAACAGGAGAGCTAATAAACTCAATTATCGAAGGTGCAACTATCAGGCTTCGCCCTGTATTAATGACCGCTTTGGTTGCTAGCTTAGGTTTCATTCCTATGGCATTAAACGTCGGAACTGGGGCTGAAGTTCAGAGGCCATTAGCAACGGTGGTAATTGGAGGGATTATTTCCTCTACTTTACTTACTTTAGTTGTTTTGCCTGTTCTATATAGAATTGTTTACAGTAAATACAAATCTTAACTTTAATTTAGAGGCTTCTCGTAATGTTTTCGAGAAGCCTTTTGTTAAGTTACTTTTGCTCGTTCAGGTGTGTAAAAAGACCTATTTAAAACTAAATTACTTTTAAGACGCCGCGATACATTTGTATCTGACAATGAAACTCATGCTCTCCCTGTGACAAGTTTAATAAGGTAATTTGAGTAATTTCATTTAACTTAAGCTGTTCGCTTATATCCAATGAAGGAATAAGCATTATTTCAGCGCAGGGGGATTGCTCTTTATGACCGTTATGAACGCACGTCATTATTGCTAATTGCGCAGATTATGAATGAAACTGGTAAACGGATTATCATTTTTTGTACTGACAGAACCATTAATAATCTTTGAACAATCGCCCCGTTTGTGAGTACTTTCAATGTCCTCAAGAATAGACTTTAATGATCGGCCTAGCCGATCAAGGCGAGTAACTATTACCTCATCACCCTACCTGATGAAATCGATTAGCTTCTTTAACTTTTTTCATTTCTAACCGAAGTACCAGACACATTGCCTTATAATATTTTTTTACAACCATAATAGCCCAACTGAACAGTTGAGCATTCAAATCTTGTTCTCTAGTAGATACTCTTGCAAAACCACTTTCATGTGTAGGAAACTTTTAGCTTTCGAACATGAACGAGATAAAAGATCAATATTCGTTCATTTAAAAAGTGAAATAAATGACAACTCTAACTATCAAGATTAATTCTTCCACATGCTTTAACTGTGTCTTCACTTGTACACGAGCTTACATTTGTTGAAGCTCAGCTTGTAGTACTTTGAGTTCCCACATTAGATTGTTAACTAAAGCCAATTCCGCCTGTGTCTATCACAAGTTCAAAACTCAAACTCTAAATATAAGCTGATTTGATCTCCTTCAAAGAAGATTTTTTGCCCATAAACTCTTACACCGAAATGTGTAGATTAGTACTGATTCACAATAATTGCGCTGAAATTGAGTCAATCGTATTACAAATACTCTTATTGATACTGGCTCATTACTTGCAATTTTTCGAGAACATGACCACATGTAGAGAATAATAGGCTAACAGTGGGAAATATTTACACTATCAATGTAAGGATTACTTATGAAATACTCAAGATTTGCTGCAATGATCATCACCTCAACCATTGCTATGTTTGTCATGATGTATCTCAACACTTACGCAGTATCACATATATGGTTTAGTGAAACGCGTATCTATATGTCGTTGTATATGGGAGCAGGTATGGCAATGATCATGCTGGCCTTTATGCTTGGCATGTACAGTAACAAGAAGCTCAACATGGCTATTTTTCTATTGGCGACAATACTGTTCGCCATATGTCTTTATCTTGTTCGCTCTCAAAGCACAATTTCTGACACTGCCTACATGAAAGCGATGATTCCTCATCACTCCATTGCTATTCTTACTAGTGAGCATTCAACTTTGGAGGATGTACGCGTGCGTGAATTGGCAAATGGTATTATTAAAGCCCAACGAAAAGAAATAAAAGAAATGGAATGGCTGATTAAGGATATTTCTGAAAATGGAAAGGTCAGCTCACAAGCTCAGGCTGAGCAACGACCGCTCCCAAAGTTTGAAGGCACACTGAACAAAGGAGGCTAAGATGACTAAGACAGCTACCCTGTACAGAATGGTCACTGACGAACATATCTGCCCCTATGGTTTAAGGTCGAAAGATTTGCTGGAGAGGCAAGGGTATGATGTAGAAGATCATAAGCTCACGTCAAGACAACAAGCTGATGACTTCAAAGATAAGCATGATGTCAAAACTACGCCACAAACCTTTATTGAAGGAAAGCGTGTCGGAGGATACGATGACTTAAGAGAGTATTTTGGTAAAGATGAAGCAGGTCAAACTGGCACAACCTACACGCCAGTTGTAGCCATTTTCTCGATAGCTGCACTTCTTGCTGTCGCATCTCAACATTTTGCTTCCGGCTCATTTATCTCCATCAGAACACTGATGCTATTTATAGCTTTTTCAATGACGCTCTTAGCGGTGCAAAAACTGAAAGACCTATACAGTTTCACAAATTCGTTTATTACTTATGATTTACTAGCGATGAGATGGATAAGATATGGTTATATTTATCCCTTCATTGAAGCATATGCAGGTATTGGTATGGTTGCCCAACTACAGCCTCTCGCAGTGGCACCATTTTCATTGTTTATCGGCACAGTTGGAGCAATTTCAGTTTTCAAAGCCGTTTACATTGACAAACGCCAGTTAAAGTGTGCCTGTGTAGGCGGCGATAGCAGTGTGCCACTTGGATTTGTATCGCTATCTGAAAACTTATTTATGATCGCGGGAGCATTGATTATGCTGCTGATGTAAAGGTATAGCTCTATTCGGCGGCCCCTTAACTGTTAAGATTAGACCTAGGATGCCAGCCCACACCTTTCTAATCCATATGTAACATTTTTTTCTGTCGTACTGGCATCAAGATAACCAGAACTGAGCAAACAATCTCAAAGGTTGTACAAAATAACACTAAAGCTTTTTCATTAAGTTTTATTGTTATGCTCTTGTGGTGGCTTTCGCCACCACTTTATTAGTTTTCAAGTTCCACCATATCTTTCGCTGCAATGTCACCAGACACTAGCTTTACAGTTGCGAAATGATCATTCACAATTTTAGTAATTTGTACCGTTCCTACCTTTTCGATAGTGTAGGGATCTTCACCTTCACTCAATACTATTCTTTCATGGAATCTAATAACACTGTATTTTTGCCCAACCTCTGCGCCATGCTTAGCACCAATACAGATTAGAGTTCGATTATCAGAACTTTCTACTACCTGACCTCTCATCATGTATTTATGATAAAAAGTGGTATTGGAACAACCCACTAAATATAAACCGAATGTAAGCAATAAAAGAGCTTTTATATAGGGTGTTTTCATCACTGTTACCTCATTTGACTAACTAATTATCTATACACTTTTTTATGAATTCATTTGTTTTTCCGGCCAGCCCCCGAAGGTGCTTGATGACAACTCCAAGGCTTATGAACAGAGTTATCTTTGATGTTCTGATCAACAAATTTATAGTAACTTTCTTTAGTATGTGTCCACCAATCATCATGAACATCTGCGCCATACTTACGGATTACCTCCTCAATCCCATCAAGGCTTACGTTTGCGGCATCATAGGCAAGGTGTATTTCACCTTCTTTGATGTTGTAACTAACTTCATCTATACCAAAAAGCTGATCTATTTCTTTTACTAACTCGTCACAGCTTTCTTCTGTGACATGGCTAAGCTTTAGATTTCGAACAACTAAATTTTGCTCTCTAACGCCAACTCTATGATCTAAATCGCTCATAATTTTTCTCCTAATGTTTGTGTGAATGCTGTTGATTGCTATCTTTCATTTCTTCCATTTTCCGGTTCATCTGCGGCATCATGTTCTCCATCATTTCTAAATGATGTTCAGTCATCTTGATTTGTTGATGCATTGGCATTTCTTCCATGTTTTTGTGCATGGATTGCATCATCTTCATCATTGAACGGTGATGTTCAACCATCATCTGCTGTTGCTTGTCAGGATCTTTTTCAGTTTTAATGGCATGGACTTCCTTTTTCATTTCCATCATCTTTTTATGCATTTCTCCCATGTTCTCATGTGGTATTGTCATGCCTTGATGCATACCAGCTTTGTTCGCACCTTCATGTTTATGCTCATTGTTTTGGGCAAATAAGCTAGTGGTTATCAGTAGTGAACCAATAAATAAAATTGATTTAATTAACGTTTTCATGATTTTTACCTTCTACACTTTTATTAAAACTTGGGATCCAACTTGGTGTCGATTCCATATACCTGTGGTACTCCGAACCAAATTCAGCAATCGCCTGTGCTTCTTCGCGTTTCGCTAGCTTGACGTAAACAACGACTAAGATCGGAAACATCGCAAGTGTTGGGATTGTCGGCCACTGCAATAAAAAGCCGAACATGATTAGAATGAAAGCTACATACTGTGGGTGGCGACATCTTGCATACCATCCAGTTGTAGCCAATTGATGATGTTTTTGCGCGTGATGCAATACATTCCATGCTGAAGACAACATAAAGAAACCTGCAACAATAAACACCATACTCACTATATGAAATGGGTCCCAATGGGCATCACCTTGAAATCCAAAGAAAGTATGTAATAAATGCCCATTTTCATGCGCAAAGAAATTTACTTCTGGATAGGTCTCCGTCAGCCACCCCGACAGAAAATAGATAGTTAAAGGAAAGCCATACATTTCAGTAAATAGGGCAACAATAAAGGCAGAGAACGCGCTTAGACTTCTCCAATCAGTTGATGTTTTTGGTTTGACAAAACTAAAGGCAAAAAAGATAAAAATTGCTGAGTTCAGTATCACCATTGACCATAAGCCATAATCATATGTTTCATTCATCACTGCTCTCCTTTTTATGTGATTCCTTACGTGCCTTTTCTAAGCCTTGTATGTAGCCATCGCGATAGGCTGCATTTTTATCCGTGAGTTCTTGAAAGCTCTCTTCCTTTTTTTCATCAGGCGCATGTGAATGATCGTGACCATGTTTACCATGACTGCCATGCATAAATACGTGCATCAAGGGGCATAGCAATAAAATCAAGTAGGGAAGAAATTGCAGCGTATGTTGACCATGCTCAAGCACTAAGAAGTAGGTCACTGCGGCAATAAGTGCCAGTGCAGCCCAGCCTGTAGGTGTTGACCAAAAATTAGGGTGTTGATTTTTCATATTGCCCTCCTAAACGACTTTTAAGACACCGCGATACATTTGCATCTGACAGTGAAACTCATGCTCTCCCGGTGACAAGTTTAATAAGGTAATTTGAGTAATTTCATTTAACTTAAGCTGTTCGCTTATATCCAATGAAGGAATAAGCATTGTTTCAGCGCAGGGGGATTGATCTTTGCGTATAAACTTCAAGGTAACAGGTTGGCTAGCAGACACCTGAATTGAGGATGGGGAATACACGCCATCCCTCACTTCAATGAGTACTTCATTACCTTGAACGATTGTTTTATTGGGTTTATATAGCCAAAACCACCAAACAATCAGCGCGATTAACATTAAGCCTAATAAGTTAATTAACATCATCGCTCTTCTCCTTAATGCTCTTTTGCTTTAAAAAAGCGAAGTCGATTTGCATTTGACACCACAGTCAATGACGAAAACGCCATTGCAGCACCTGCAATTACAGGGCTAAGCAGAATGCCAAAGAAGGGATATAGAACCCCCGCAGCAAAAGGAATCCCGGCTACGTTATAGACAAACGCGCCAAACAAGTTTTGTTTGATATTTCGTAAAGTAGCTTTGCTTACCGCTATGGCATCGGCAAGGCCATGAAGTGAACCACGCATTAGGGTAATGTCAGCACTTTCGATAGCTACATCAGTCCCTGTGCCTATGGCGAATCCAACATCGGCTAACGCTAGCGCAGGAGCATCGTTGATGCCATCTCCTGTCATACCAACAATTTCGCCACTGCCTTGTAGCTCTTTCACCTTGTTGGCTTTATCTTCTGGCAGCACCTCAGCAAGAAATTCGCTAATACCTGCTTTTTTGGCAACAGCGGCAGCGGTTTCCTTGTTATCACCTGTTAACATGATGACGCGTATACCATTAGCCTGAAGCCGTTTGATAGCAGAGATTGAGTCTGACTTAATGGGATCTGCGACAGCAATGATTGCGGCAAGTTCACCATCTACAGCAAAGTACATAGGTGTTTTGGCTTCTTTGGCTAAAGACTGGGCTTTTCCAACAAAGCCTGTGAGGTCTATGCCTTTTAACTTCATTAGTTTATCGTTACCAAAAAGCAGGACTTTATTGTTACAGTTTGCTTCTACACCAAAACCCGTAATAGCATTAAACGATTCAATTTTTAGTAACTCAATATCCTTATCTAAAGCACTTTCAACAATCGCTTGCGCTAAAGGGTGCTCTGAGCCGCTTTCTAAACTTGCTGCAAGCTGTAGTACGTCTTTTTCGTCAGTAGCTTTTGCTAAAACAATATCGGTTACCTTAGGTGCCCCTTCAGTAATAGTGCCCGTTTTATCTAAAATCATGGCAGTGATTTTAGAGGCGGTTTGCAGTGCCTCACCGTTGCGAATAAGTACTCCGGCTTCTGCTGCTTTTCCTACTCCGACCATGACAGACATGGGTGTTGCCAAGCCTAAAGCACACGGGCAGGCAATAATAAGCACAGTAGTTGCTGATACGATAGCAAAAGCAATTGCTGGCTCAGGGCCAAAGTTAAGCCATGCTAACGCACTTAACACCGAGATGATCATGACTACAGGAACGAAATAGGCGGAAATAACATCGGCCAAGCGGCCAATCGGCGGTTTTGAATTTTGCGCTCGTTTCACCATATTGATGATCTGTGCAAGCGCCGTGTCTTTACCAACGCGTGTCGCTCTAAATAAAATCATGCCTGATTTGTTCAAAGTACCAGCGACAACCTCATCTTCTTCGGCTTTTTCAACAGGCATAGGTTCGCCTGTCAGCATGGACTCATCAATAGAGGTGTGTCCTTCCAATACAACGCCATCCACGGGAATTTTTTCACCCGGCTTTACTTTCACAACATCATGAAGCAAAACCTGTTCGATACCTATCTGAACCTCTTTATTATCACGAACTACAGTTGCCGTTTTGGCCTGCAAGCCGATAAGACGTTTAATGGCCTCAGAGGTTTTACCTCTGGCTTTTATTTCTAATGCTAGACCTAAATCAATTAAGCCAATGATCATGGCGGTAGCTTCAAAATAGACATGTCGTGCCATCAATGGAACGGCGTCAGGTGCAAACACGACAACCATCGAATACACCCAAGCTGTACCTGTTCCTAAAGCTATTAGAGTGTCCATATTAGCGGAGTGGTTTTTAAAGCTTTTCCATGCTCCTACATAGAAATGCTTACCTGAAAAATACATAACGCCAAAAGTTAAAATGCCTACAACTAGCCAAGACATGCGTTCAAGGTTTGTTTCAACCGTCATTTCTCCAACCACAATGCTGTAGATCATCAAAGGAACGCCGAGTGAAAGGGCAATAAACGTATCGCGCATTAGCTTTTTGTAATATGCCCAATCCGCCGCCTCTTTCTCATCAAGCGCATCTGTTGCTGAGCTATCATCAATTGGCTTCGCGTTATACCCCACTGACTCAACAGCTTTGATCAATTCTTCTGTTTTAGCTGTCCCATAAACTGTTACTGTCCTATCAGCAAAATTCATTTCCGCACTGACGACTCCAAGAGTTGCCTTCAACGCCCCTTCAATTTTGCCTACACAGCTAGCACACCCAGCGCCTTCAATGATAAGCTGTTGGTTATGTGATACTTTCTCCAACGTATTCTCCTTAGTTTTACACGAAGAGGATTGAGCTTTTGCCTGACAGCAACAGCCTGATTCAGTTTTTATATTTGTGTTAGTAGCCACCCTTTTTCCTCCTATGCTTTTTTAATTTGCTCAAAGTTTTCGATGAGATGACAAACCATGTTTGCAGTCGGTGCCTTGTCTTCCATTTCTTCCCACTGAGAAAGCGCAGAAGACATTTTTCCTCGAAGTGCCAACATTGCTTGAAACTGCTTTTCTGTTTCTTCAAGCCGCTCTTTGATCAGGCTTCTGACTAATGGGCACGCACTTTTACCATCTTCAGATTCATTAATAATTTCCTTGATATCTGCAACGGAAAAACCAAGGTTTCTGGCACTTAAAATGAATTTAAGTCTCGATACTTCTTTATTCGAGTATGACTTGTAGCCGTTCACTGACTTAGCAGGTTTTAACAATCCTAATCTGGTGTAATAGCGCACCGTATCAGCAGTCGTTCCAAGGCTTTTTGCCAGCTCCGCAACTTTCATATTCACTCCTCAGTTTTTAGCTAAGTTTGTACTCTCATCTTCAGCTTAGACCTGTGTCTAAGACACAGGTCAAGTACTAATTCTAGTGAATAAGCTAAAAACTAATTTTTTGGTAAAAGAGAAATCTCGGCCAAAATCGACAGCATTAAGTACTGTAAATGGCAATAGTTTGAGAATTTTCATAGTGCCTTCAAAATATCGTACTAATCGTTCAAAACAATTGATTATTTAAATCAATGAATAAGTCATTCTATTTTTGATGGGAGTGGCGAAAAAAAGACGCACTGATCCCGTGATTAGCCAATAATTGGTGGACGATAAAGTAAGAGATGGATACCAGATTTTGGTAGAGGTGTACGCTGTAGAAATAGCTCAGAGTAAATATTGCAAATACCTTCCTCTTGCGCTTGCACAAGATAGGCATTTAAATGAAAGCTTGAACAAAATCCCCCCTCACAACAAACACAATCACTAGCTTTGCATTTTTCACAGACTTCATCACCATGACGGTGTTTAGAGTCTTGCGAGTTTACAGTGTGATAGTGACTATTGTCATTCATTGATTGATGGTGAATATTTTTGCTTCGTTGCATAATATGCGTGTCGGAAGATCCATTTTGATGTTCTTCACAATTCATTGGCTTAGCTGTAGCAAAACTATGCTGCGTAAGCAACACAGTTATTATCACTATTTTAAACCACCTGAAAAGTCCAAACATTATCATTCCTTCTTTAGCTCCTACAATATTAGCCACTTTATAAAAATAATTTTATGATCTTGATCAACCTTTGAACTAAAACCTAAACTTTTTACTTTTTTAAACAGCTTAAACTTAACAAGTATAAAAGGGGTGTCTAATTTAGACTCATGAGATTGAAGCCAAGCATGAGCACCATTAAAAAAATAAAAACCCTACGCTCATAACTAGGTATTGAGTAAGGGATCATTTTTCCAATTGTTCAGCTTTAAGCACAGTACTTTGCAACAATCGGTTCTATCCCGAGCACACCCAATTCCCGTTCATCAAAAGTGATAAAATGGCCTATTGTACGTCTTTCAATGGCGATGTTTTTTGGCTTGACTCTTTAACCTTAAACATTCGCCAACTTTACTTCTTAGCTGATATTCCACCTTGATAGGTATACACCAGACTGGCACCGACTGAAAACAAGAAGTAGCTTACTATTACTGCTCTTAGTTCTTTCCAAAAAAACTATTAGCTAGGCCTTTTCTAACATAACTAAAATGGTTTAAATCCCAAAAAACGAAAGCTACCATCAATATAGTTGCGGTAGCTCTCATCAAGTCAATATAGTATTTCTTCACATCAGAGCCAGAACTTGATACCTGCAACAAAAGCAGTATCACGCGTACTTTGCCCATTTAACTTCGCAAAGTCGGCTGTATTACCAAATTTATTTGTCCACTCAACGCCAACATAGGGAGCAAACTGGCGGGTAAACTCATAACGAACCCGAAAACCAATAGCACTGCTAGATAAGCCACTACCAAGGTTATTTTGGACGTCATCCTTACCGTAAAGCGTCAACTCTGCTCGTGGTTGAACAATTAACTTTTGAGTAAGTAATAGCTCATACTCAGCTTCGATCGAAAATGCACTATTACCTTGCTCTCCTAAATACGCAGTCATATCAATTTCAAACCAGTAGGGGGCTAGACCTTGTAAACCAAAAGCTAGCCATTTGCGGTTTTCACCTTCGTTATTGTAATCAAGTCGAATACCGACTTGTGTATCCCAATAAGCAGATATTGCGTGGCCCCATAGAAAATCTGTTTGGTTCTCCTCTAAATTACCTTCGCTAAAATCTCCCTCAGTTTTGATGACTAATCTATCAAAAGTAGTGCCATACCATGCCTGAAAGTCAAAAACACCTGCGTTTGTTTGCTCATTATATTCAAGACGATCCCCTAGTAGCGCGTAAAATGAATGCTCATCTGCCAAAGTCAGTCGTTTGTCGCTATTGAGTGCATAAGGACCTTCAGTCAATGTTGTACCTGCGGCATAAGCATGAGGGTCTCTAGCATCTTTAGGTGCATCTCCACCTTGTGCTTGCATTTTAGAATCACCCATCTCAGTCATCTCATCTTTTGCAGATACAGATACACTTATAAGGGGCAAACCTATTAATAATAGTTTTAACGTATTGGTTAGTATTAATTTTCTCATGATACAACTACCTCTCTAAACATACCTGCATCCATGTGGAATAATAAATGGCAATGCCATGCCCAGCGACCTACGTCATGAGGTGTTGTTAAAAAACTAATTCTTTGCGCTGGTTGTACAGGGATAGTATGGCGACGAACCTGTACATCACCTTTTTCATTCTCCAAATCGCTCCACATACCATGCAGGTGCATTGGATGTGTCATCATTGTATCGTTTTGTAAAATAACTCTTAAACGTTGATTATGCTTCATGTGAACTGGCGTGCTTTTTCCAAATTCCAAACCATCAAATGACCAGCTATAACGCTCCATGTTTCCAGTTAAATGTAATTCAATTTCAGCCTCTGGCTCTTGCTGGTTTGTAATTCCCTCAAGAGAATGTAAATCTGCAAGTGTTAAAACACGGCGTCCATTTTTACGTAAACCTATACCGGGATCATCAAGGTTTGTTCTAGGCATATCAACACGCATATCAACAGAAGCTCCATACTCTGTTTTTGCATGACGCACTTTAGTGCTAGCAACAGCTAATGGGTTTTTAGTCATTCCATGTTTACTATGATCCATTGCCATCGCTCCATGACCCATTGCACTATGATCCATTTTATTAGAATTCATGCCCGACATACCTGCCGTATCAGCCATTGTAGAATGCACACTATCATGGGTCATATTGCCCATCATATCTGTCATCGTTAACCACTCAACGGGGTCTAAAGAAGGTACTGGTGCATCAACGTTAGGTGCCATTGATAAAGTACCTTTAGCATAACCTGAGCGATCCATGCTTTGTGCAAAAATCGTATATGCATCATTTTTTGGCTCGACAAGTACATCATAAGTTTCACCGGGACCAAATCTAAATTCATCTACTGTCACAGGTTCAACATTTTGTCCATCAGCTTGTACAACTGTTAACTTCAGCTCAGGTATTCTTACATCAAAAAACGTATTGCTAGAACCGTTAATAAATCTAAGCCTAACCTTTTCGCCAGCTTTAAACATTCCACGCCAATTTGTCAAAGGCGCACAACCATTCATTAAAAAAGTCATTGCAGATGCTGATAAGTCTGCAAGATCTGTAGGGTTCATTCTCATTTTATTCCACATTTCCCGGCGTTGTAGCGCATTTGAAACGCTGCTATTTGAAATGTCATCAAAAAACTCTGGAACAGTAGGTTGATTAAAGTTAAATACATCGCTCTGTACTTTTAACTTGCGAAACAAATCCATTGGGTCATCATCAGTCCAATCAGACAATTGAATGACATGCTCATTGTCAGCACTAATAATATCCTTTTCTCTTGGCTCAATAATTAATGCGCCGTACATACCTGTCATTTCTTGAAAGCCACTGTGTGAGTGATACCAATATGTGCCGCTTTGTTGCAGCTTAAATTTATAAACAAAGGTTTCACCCGGCATTATACCTTTAAAGCTAATACCCGGTACGCCATCCATTTGATACGGAAGAATGATCCCATGCCAATGAATTGAACTCGGCACTGATAATTTATTAGTTACCCTGATAGTAACGTCATCACCTTCTCTGAGGCGCAAGGTAGGAGCTGGTATTGAGCCATTGATTGTTGTAGCCATTCTTACAACACCTGTGAAGTTTACGGGTGACTCATCTATCACTAAATCTATTACTTCTCCACTTAGTTCGGGCGCAGTACCTGTTGAAGTTCCAGCAATCAAAGATGAAGCTGCATGAAGAACACTTGGAAAAGCAGCTAATACACCGCCAGCAGCTAATCCTTGTACAAAGCGTCTACGTGGCGTAGAAACTTGATGTAATGGATTGTTGTTTCTCATTTTACTCTCCGTTGTTTGACCAATAAATTAATGTGACCAATGAATGTGCTTAATCTTCCATTCACCATTTTGTTTTTCCAGCACCATCGTTTCCATGCCTTGATAATCGCGTTCAACACCTTTATGAGTACCTGTAGTTTGACTGCGCGACGCAGAGATAGCGGTATTTCCAAGTATCGTCACTTGATGTTCAAGTGTGTCGCTCTTCATCGCTGCTAAATACTTCATATCCGACAACATATGATGATGAGCATATTCATCAGCGCTCCTTTCAACGCGGCCTCCCTCGAAAATGGTGACATCATCCGCTAACTGCGCTCTAGCCTGTTTTTGATTGCCAGTTTCAAGTGCTTGATGAAATGCCAAAACAACTTTTGCGGCAGGGGTATCTATACCTTTAAACAAACCTTTGTCTTTGTTCTTATCACCATGAGCGTTTGTTGCGAAACTAAACGTCATTAATAAAACGAGTAATATATTTATTGTTTTCATTTTCATTCTCTCTTTTAGGTTTTAATTTGCAGGGCCAACAACACTAGTAAGCCCAGCCGTTACAGATAAAATGGCAAAAGCTACTACCATTTCTATCGAGATAGATTTAGATAAAGCCTCTCTGCCTTGACTATTTTTAAGTTGTGGAACGAGTATTAGTTTATGTTTAGCAGCAAGTGCCAAAATAGACACTACAAGAGCCAATTTAAACAACAGTGTTTGTCCGTAACTTGAGCTTATTAGTGCATCAAGACTTCCGACCAATTGAATCACGAGCCAGAGGCCTGCTACCAACAATAGGCTCAATGTAAAACTTGCTTGTTTGCCAAAGCTTTCCATCAGCAAATGAAGTTCTGCATAACTTAGCTGATGGCAAGCCTGTTTTAGTGGCAATAACGCCCCAAACCACCATGCCATAACGAGCACATGCAAAATAAGCAAGCCTTTTTCAATTGTGCCTAACTCAGAAATATGACCCAGTAACGTGAATGAGTATGCAAGGATTAATAAACTCAACATTAAAGCGCTTTGTTTTAAGTACGAGTTCACAGCGAATTTGAACCTTAAAGCTAAAGCGATTATTGCGGTAACTAGCCCAAGCGCTCGAAGCAAAGCTCCAGTGCCGACAGAGGAGTCCCACATAATAGCCAATATATCAGCGTCTATCGCCCCCTGAATTCCCTCTTCTGCCATTGCACCAGTACTGGCAAAGAACCAAGTAATATTAGCGATCAAAGCCATAACTATATAAGTTCTTGTCCACGTTAAATTCGCTATTACAGCATTACTATGAGATTCATTATGCTCAAAAATTTGTCTGAAAAATGTATAGCCGGCAATACAGGCAAAGCCGACGTAAAATACAATTTTTGACAGTACAATGACTGTATTCCAGATATACATTTCCATATCAATCACACAGCCTTACTAATGAACCATAAAGCCGAAGCTATCTTTCATTTTATGTCCATCTTTACCTAAATAGGTCACATCAACGATATAGTTTGTTGGAGCTAATTTAGGTAGTTCCCATGAAAACTCTCTGGAAGCTTCTTTTGATGGTTTAAAGTCAAATTTAATATTTTCACCTTTTTTATTTTTCAACGTAACTTTAACTACACGTACCTCTTTGCTAAATCCCAATGTCAATTTTTCTGGAGTATTCATTAGCATTGCATTATCAGCAGGCACGCTTTTTTCAAGATGCACATGTGCAAATACTGCACTACTAAAAACAACACTGATTATGGTTAAAAGTTTAATTAATGTTTTCATATATACCTCTATTTATTTAATGGATTAACGACTAAATTTATCTTTGAAAATTTGATTACTTGGAATCCCAGCATCTATAATTATTTTTTCCACTTCACTCATCATTGCTTCTGGACCGCATAAGTAAAACTCAGCCAAATGTAGTTCTGATTTTTGGTTCATATACGGCAGAAGTACTTTTTGAACATAGCCTGAGTGCCCTTGCCATTCTTCTGAAGGATTAGAAAGAGTAGGAATATAAGAGAAGTTTTTATGCTTCTCACTCAGTGACTTCAATTCATTATGGTATAGCAAGTCATCTTCAGTTCGCGCACCATAGATAAGAGTCAAACCACTTTTATCTTTATGCTTTTTCAACTGTTCAAAAATAATAGACCTCAGTGGTGCAAGTCCTGAACCCGCACCTATAAACACGCGACTAACTTTTTTATTTGAAGTGGCATAAAAATCAGAAAAAGGGCCTCTTGCAGTTATCGTTTCACCTACTTGGAGTGAACCTAAATAACTTGAACCTATTCCTGCTTTAAAACCATTCTTTGCGGTCTGCCAACGGATATTAAACATTAACTCATCAGACTCCTCGTCAAAGTTAACTAATGAGTAGTGGCGAGTTACACCGTTATGAGAAAATTTTCCATGATAGTAGCTATCCCAGTATTTTTCATAGCACTCTGGCATATCATCTGGACGTAAGCTATTCATCCCTGCTGGCACATCAAATTGCATATATGCACCAGCTTTAAATGCCAACTGTTTGCCTGATTTCAGCTTAAATTTCACTTCCTTGATAAAAGGAGTAATGAAATTAGTCGCAACCACAACTAGCTCATGATTTTCAATATTGCGATCAGTATTAACTTCAATCGAACTAATTTCAGAAAACCTATGCTGACATCCAAGCCGATAACCTTCCTTAAGTTGCTCCTGAGATAAATGTTCCTGTTCAGATAGTGTGATAGGTAATTTAGTTGAACTTAAGAACACGCATTTGCCACAAGTACCGCCACCACCGCAACCTGAAGGAAGGTATACATGTGAACTAGCTAGCCCTTCTAATACAGTTGAGCGACCAACTGCTGAGATGTCAGTAATAGTATTTTCATTGGAAAACGTCACTGCCACTTTTTGCCTGTTAGTGCCCCAACCTAGCTTCAGTAAACCACTTCGATACTGTTGTATCAGCCAAGTAACACCAGTAATTGAAAGGAATAGCGTTGCAAAAGCAAATGCAATGATCAACCAATGGTTAAATCCTCCAGAATTGCCATAGTCCATAAAGTGAAGCTTCATCATCAGATCTTTCAATCTGAAATCATCATTGGCATGGCGAAGTACTTGACCTGTAATACTATCTAAATAAATAGTTGTATTGTTCTCATCCTCAACGGCAACTTGCCACATAGGATTTTGCTGCCTTACGTGATCAGAAAACGGAGGTTGAGATAACACTGGAGTAGTTAACTTACCCTGTCCTGAGTAGGAGTTTTTTGCCAAAGTTAGTACTTGTTCTTCAGACAAATTAAATGGCTTTCCTGTTACAGCATCAAATAGCTTTGAGTGGCGTTCTTGATAGCTATGCTGCCCCTTATCGAACACAAAATGATAGTAAGGCTGATGTAAAACCCATATAAGGTTTACTTCCTGCGGAGCATTACTAGTAATGTCTTTAATAGGGAATAGGTCAAAGCCTGTAATGCTACCTTCATGATGAGAATGAACTCTAAGTTCATTACCACTGGCTTTACTGTGATCCATCAAATTGAAGTAAAGGCCCGTTCCCAACCAAATAAGCAGTTGTAAACCAACAAATAAAGAAAGCCACTTGTGTATCGTTGTATTTAACTTAAATAGTCGCATCAAATGACTCTCTTTTTATTTGGGGAAAGCACTCGGTAATAAGTCAATACTGCGCCAGTAATTGCTCCCATTAGACCTAGAGTTGCGACCAAGAACAAAAACCAGTTAGATACGTTTTCTCCATCATAGTAATCCATAATGTGGAACCGCCACATCCAATCAAACAATCGCCAGTAATCATGACGCTTGGCAACAAGTGATCCTGTTTGTTGACTTATATAAAATGTCGGTGTGGAGAATTGCTCAAACGTCACTCTCCAAACAGGTAAATGCCTTGGGGACAACTCAGCAGGCAAGTTTGTCGCTGACTTAATCAACCTTATGCTGTCGATTTGATGATTCAGCACATAATGGTATTGTGCGATTTCTTTAGCCTTGGTTTCATCTACAAGGGCCTGAACAGCTCCAGTTTTAGCATCTATTGCTACTTTTCCATTTTCTCCATTAATAAAAGAATACAAAGGACGGCCCATACTTTGAGTAAGTGTAACTTGGCTAGCTTTAGGATAATCCGCAGCTAGCTTTACAATGGAGTAATCCATACTTGCTAAATCTATTTTGGCTTCCTCACTCTTAGCCAAGGTTTCGCCGTGTATATAGTGAATATCCATAGTCACCATATACACACCAGTAATCGACCAGAAAAGGAATTGTATCCCTACAAATGCCATTAGCCATTTATGGTACTTCCTAGCTTTTCTAAGCATTGTTTTTTAGCTCCGAGTTAGAAAGTTCCTTGTTAAAGGCGTTTACTTCGGGCTTTTTAACGATTGAATAAATCGCGGGTAAAACAATTAGAGTTAGCAGGACTGCACTTGTCATCCCACCTACCATTGGTGCAGCAATACGACTCATTACCTCAGAGCCTGTTCCTGTACCATATAAAATAGGCATTAGGCCGATAATGATTGTCGCTACTGTCATCATTACAGGACGAACACGTAATCCAGCACCGTGCAATAAGGCATCTTGATATTCATCTTCTGAGATGAGTTCTGCTCGCTCTTTCGCTTTTTCCTTAAGTTCAGCGAGCGCCTGATTGAGATATACCAACATTATTACGCCAATCTCAACAGCTACTCCAGCCAGAGCAATAAAGCCTACACCAACTGCTACAGAGAAGTTGAACCCTTCTAAATACATCAACCATAACCCACCGATCATTGCCATCGGTAAAGTCACAATGATGATCGCAACTTCGCTAAACGCTCTGAAGTTCAAATAAAGCAAAATAACAATAATGGCGAGCGTCAATGGAACAACGTAAGTAAGCTTGGCTTTGGCTCTTTCCATATATTCGTATTGACCAGCCCAAGTAATCGAATAACCTGCTGGTAATATAAGATTTTTAGCTAAATGCTCTTTTGCACTTTCAACATAAGTACCTACGTCAACGCCCTCTATATCAATGAACGTCCAACCATTAATACGTGCATTTTCACTCTTGATCCCCGGAGGGCCTACTTCTACTTTTATTTCAGCTACGTCACCTAGTGCGATGCGTTGTCCATTTGGAGTGACAACAGGCAAGCGCGACAACTGCTCTGGAGAGTCACGATAATCTTGTGGGTATCGCAAGTTGACAGGATAACGCTCTTGACCTTCTACTGTTTGAGTGACATTCATCCCACCAATAGCAGTTGAAACTACTTGTTGTACGTCATCGATGTTTAATCCAAAACGACTTGCTTTCTCACGAGAAATATCAACTTTGATATATCGTCCACCTGCAACTCGTTCAGAATAAACTGAAGCGGTTCCTGTCACCTCTGGTAACAATTGCTCTATTTGTTGCCCTATCTCTTGAATCGTATTTAAATCAGCTCCTGCTACTTTAATACCTACTGGCGTTTTAATACCTGTTGCCAACATATCAATACGAGTTTTGATTGGCATAACCCAAGCATTCGTCAAGCCCGGAAACTTAACCAACTTATCAAACTCAGCTTTTAGAGATTCTGTTGTAACTCCCTCACGCCACTCTTCTTGAGGCTTCAACTGAATGAAGGTCTCAATCATAGTTAGAGGCGCGGGATCAGTTGCAGTTTCAGCTCTTCCTACTTTACCAAATACTGTTTCAACTTCTGGCACTGTTTTAATTAGCTTGTCTGTCTGCTGTAGAATTTCTCTTGCCTTACCAATGGAAATTCCCGGATAGGTAGTCGGCATATACATAAGATCGCCTTCGTCTAAAGGAGGAATAAATTCACTACCAATTTTATCGACAGGCCAAAAACCAACAATCGTCACTAATATTGCTGCTACTATTGTCGATTTAGGAAACTTCATAACTTGCTTTAAAACAGGCATGTAGATAGCAATAAGCAGTCTGTTTAAAGGGTTTTTCTTTTCTGAAACAATTTTTCCTCGAATAAAATACCCCATTAAAACAGGAACTAATGTTATCGCTAAGCCTGCTGATGCGGCCATTGCATATGTTTTTGTGTAAGCAAGTGGAGAAAACATTCTTCCTTCTTGCGCTTCCAAAATAAATACTGGCAAGAATGAGACTGTAATGATGAGCAAACTAAAAAATAGTGCTGGACCGACTTCACTTGCAGCTTTCGAGACTATTTGCCAACGATTTTCATCCGTTAGCGGTGTCTTTTCCATATGCTTATGCATATTTTCAATCATCACTATTGCGCCATCTGTCATCGCACCAATTGCAATAGCGATACCACCTAATGACATAATATTCGCATTGATACCTTGCATATGCATGATGATAAATGAAGCTAAGATGCCAATAGGTAGAGTGACAACTGCAACAATCGAAGATCGCAAATGAAACAGAAATGCAACACATACAATCGCGACGACAGCAAGCTCTTCGAGCAATTTACTCCATAGGTTTTCTACCGCCTCTCCTATTAAGCCAGAGCGATCATAAACCGTAACTATTTCAACTCCTTCGGGTAAACCTTTTTTTAACTCTTCTAATTTGGCTTTTACTCCATCAATAGTTTTTTGTGCGTTTTCACCAAAGCGCATAACAACAACACCACCAACGACTTCTCCTTCACCATTTAGTTCAGCAATGCCTCGTCTCATTTGTGGACCTAGGTTGACTTCCGCCACATCGCCAATGGTAAGCGGGGTTCCTTGTGCGTTAACACCAAGAGGGATCAACTCTATGTCGGAAATACTTTTGATATAGCCAGTTGCGGTAACCATGTACTCTGCTTCCGCCATTTCAACAACTGAGGCACCTGTTTCTTGGTTACCACGTTTAAGTGCCATTTGAATGTGACTAAGTGGTATACCGTAGGCTCTTAATTTATCGGGATCGACTTGTATTTGATATTGTTTAACCATGCCACCAACAGCAGCAACCTCAGAAACTCCCGGTACAGTTTGCAATTCATATTTTAAGAACCAATCTTGAATACTACGCAATTGGCTAATATCTAAGCTGCCCGTTTTGTCTACAAGGGAATATAAATAAACCCAGCCAACGCCTGTGGCGTCAGGTCCTAGTTGTGGGCGTGCGGTAGCAGGTAGCGAAGGGGCTACTTGACTTAAATATTCAAGTACTCTGCTCCTTGCCCAATATAAATCGGTGTCTTCATCAAAGATGACATAAACAAAGGAGTCTCCAAAAAATGAATACCCCCGAACTGTAATAGCCCCCGGAACTGACAGCATTGCTGTTGTTAAAGGGTAAGTAACTTGATCTTGCACTACTTGTGGTGCCTGACCGGGATAATTCGTTTTAATTATCACTTGAACATCAGAAAGATCTGGTAATGCATCAACTGGTGTATTTTTAATTGAGAATAACCCACCACCAATCAAAATTAAGGTAGCTAAGATGACAAAAAAGCGATTACCTATCGACCACCTAATAATTGATTCAATCATTATTTATCTCCTAACTTAATGATTTGAATGGTCAACAGCACTTTTAGGTTCATGCTTTAGTTGCTCATTTGATTCAAGATAGATTTCAGTGATAACCAAATTATTTCTCACCTCAAAAGTGAAAGTGACGTTATCACCAACATTGAAATCAACTATTTCTATATTGTCCGCGACTATAAAATCCATCGTCGCAGCAGGTCTATCCCATTTCTCTATTGGGCCTCGGCTAATATTTAGAATACGCGTATCAACATTAATCGCATTGATTAGACCTGATACTGTTGCAAAAGATACTTCTTCACTCATATCAGCAGACTCACTCATGATATGAATTCCAGTAATTTCATATCCACCATCTTCGGTTTTACTCACCTCAAAGTGCAAAGATTGACCAGACTTTAATGAGTCAATATCAACTTTTTCAGCCACAGTAAAATCCATAACCATCTCAGGCCAATCCCAAGCTTCAGCGGGGCCGTGACTGATATTAACCATGCGATGCCCAGTCATAACACTATTAACATCTCCTTGCATCCAAACAGAGTTGGGCACTTCATCGTGAGTCATTCGTTTAAAGTCAGAGCTTTTACTTGATTCAGAATCAATCAAGAATTGAGCTGATGTCACCACAACATCATCTTCATTAAGGCCCTCTAAGATTTCGATACTATCGATATCAACACGGCCAATAGTCACTTCAATAGATTTAAACTGGCCATCCCCTAACGCAAGTACAACTCTGTCTTGTTTACCTGTTCGAATAACAGCTTCTTTAGGCACAAGTATGGTGCTATCAGCTTGATTAGCGTGAATAGAGACTTGTGCGAACATGTTTGGTTTTAATTGATAGTCAGGGTTGTCAAACTTCAACCTCACTCTGAGTGTGCGTGTTTTACTGTTCAAGGTTGGATAGACATAATCAACGACACCAGCCCAGTCCTCACCGGGTAAATAGTCAAGTGTCATTGATACAGGAAGTCCCTCTTTAATTAAGGCTGCGTCACGTTCAAACACTTCTGCTTCAACCCAAACTTGATCTAGCTGACCAATGCTTAATATGGTGTTTCCCGGCTTTACATAAAAACCCTCTCTAATCTTCAAACCATCAACAACACCTGCCTGAGGGGAGTAAAAGGTGATGTTTTGCTGAACCTTTCGTGTCTTTTCTAGCTTTTGAATAAAGTCTGCTGAAAGCTGTAACGCTTTAAGCCGATCTTTGGCCGCCGCAATTAAGGAACTATTATTGCGCTTTATAGCTATTAATAGTTCTTCTTGCGCGTTAACTAGCTGAGGAGAATATAGTGTATATAGAGGCTGCCCTTTCTCAACAGGATTACCTGCGGCTTTGACGTAGAGCTTTTCTATCCAACCATCTACACGTGGATGGATGTGAATTAGCTTATCTTCATCATATTGAACGTAACCTACGGTTGATATTTCAGTATGCATATTTTTAAGCTCAACAGGAGCAGTGCGAACCCCAAGATTATTCACTACATGAGGCGCGATTTTTACGGCTCCGGGGCCAAAGTCATCACCAGATGATCCTTCTTCATACACAGGAATTAAATCCATACCCATAGGCGACTTACCGGGCTTGTCACGACGGTAATTAGAATCCATCGGTGCAACCCAATACAGCGGTTTTTTCTCTCCTGATGTAGCTTCATTGCCATTACCGCTTGAACCTGTACCTTGATATAAACTTAATGCTCCAGCACCTAGTGCAGCACCAATGATGATGGCAATAATTGTTTTAGTATTCGTTGACATTATTTTTCTCCAAATTGCTGATTGGATAAGTGCTGATTAGTTTTGTGTGAAGTTTGCATCGACTTATGTTCAGCATTTGAATTAGATTGAGAATGCGCAAAGAAATAGTTGATACGAGCAACTGTTTTAAGTGCGTCAACATCAATTCTTAAGGCTGATATTCTGGCATTTAATTCTGCGATTCTTGCTCGAACAACTTCGGCAAAATCGCCATCATCATTTGTGTAAGCTGTCAATGACGCTTCTGCTTGGTCATGAGTTTGTTTAAGGAGTTGTTCTTGATAGATAGATTGCCTATCAGATAAACGCTTAAGCTGTCTAAGCTCCTTTTCCACCATACTGATCATTTGCTTTGTCAGTAATAGTTTCTCGGTTTTAATAGTCTCTGAATCTGCAATAGAAGCTGCAACTTGCTTATCTTGTCTGTTCTCGGTGAACAAGGGTAAATCAAACGTTACTCCAACAGAAAATAAATCAGCTCGGCTATCACCAGAGGGCATATTGTCACGATAGGCATAACTAGCATTAACACCCCATTGCGGCTCATATTGCTGTTTAGCTAACTCAACTGCTTTTTCTGAAGCTTTGCGTTTTATATCAATTGCAAGTATGGCTGGGTGATTCGAAAGCTCCTGAGCCAATAGATTTCTTGAGTAATTAGATGCTTTTAGGACTGTTGAATTGTTCAAATGAATTGTAGGCAACTTTTTAGAAACCCTAAACTCTAATGGTTGCGTATCAAAGTTGAATGATTCATTCAAGCCAGCAGCATCGTAGATATGAAGCCACTCATTAAGGCGAGCGATTGTTGTTTCTAGTTTCTGCTTTTGCGAAGTTAATCGGTCATCTAACTGCACGATTTCCAATTGAGCACGAATAACATCTTGTTGTCTGGTTTTACCAACAACATTTGAGTAGCTAGCTTTAGTAACTTCCGCCATCTGCTCAAAGAGCGCCCAATCCGCTTCAATCAATTTAATGGTTTGTTGGGCTAAGTAAGCATCTAACCATAACTGTGATACTTGGCTTATCAGTTTAGCCTTACGATCCTCTCGTAGCAGTGGAAATTTCGTTGACTCAATTTTTAATTGCTCTTGTTTAATCTTTAAACTATCACCTCTAGGAAACATTTGAGAAACACCAACCTTTAGTTGAGTCATTCCTTCCTGATCTAAGTCCCAAGTATCTGTTGGTAAATTCATTATCCCTAGTGATACTTTGGGGTCAGGCAAAGTACCTGAAGCGATACTTCTATTTTCAACCGCGCTTTGTTTTAACCGACTCCCATGAAGCCAAGGATCATTTTGCTGAGCCAAGGTGATAGCTTGTTCAAGTGACACTACTTTCTCAGCTTGAGCTGAGAATACAGACAAGCCGAGCATTAGCGAAGTTGAAAGTAGAGTAAGGCTTGAAACATTTAATCTCATTAGAATTGCTCCTCATAAGCCTTAACTTCTGCATATACTTTACTCGTTCCATCTTTAAATAAAATTAATACGTTATATGACATAAAGCGGTCGCCGACTTCCATACCCGGAGAGCCAACAGGCATTGCTGGGACAGATAATCCAATCGCATTGGGGTGCTCTTCTGACAAGAACTGCTGAATAAACTTAGCCGGTACATGACCTTCAAAGGCAAACCCATTTCTACTCACTGCCGTGTGGCATGAACGGTAATTAGGTTTGATACCATACTTAGTTTTGATGTTGCCGATGTTTCGGAAATCTTTGGAATGCGCAACGATCCCTTTGTCTTCAATATGAGTTATCCATTTTTTACAACACCCACAAGTTGGGGTTTTATAAACGATTAACTCCAAAGGTGTTACGTCGTTATTGTGTGCATGCTTATGTTCATTAGCGTTTGCAAACGCAGGTGAAAGCAGCATTACAACTGCTATTTTTAAATACTTATTGATCATTTTTGCCCCCAGACGTCGCTGGAAAATAGCTATAGCGCTACGACGCTATATTGACTAACAGAAAAATTAATTACATGTGTGCGAAATTTGGACGCACTAATCCTGTATTAGGCAAAAATTGGTGGACGATAAAGGGAAGTGGAAATTGAATGAGGTTGTTTAGATTGCATAGCAGCTACAGATTCACTCAATATTTGAATATCTGTCGAGTCAACACTGGAATTTAGGACTGTCGTAGATGAGCAAGCATTTGCAGGACAAATACATTCAACGTCACAACAATCTTCTGATTGACCATTACTGCTTTTATTCATATCACCATGATCCATGTTCATGTTCATGTGTGATTCATGAGAACCTGATGACATTTCGCAAGGCATAGCAGAATACGCAAATGCTTGCCCTACAAAGGCAAACAGCATAAGCGTTATCACTAAGACTTTTGAAAATGCTTTAGACATAAAATTCTCATAAAAATATACATGTCTATGCTAATACAAATTTTCGAATAAGTAAATTGATGTCATGTAAACATTTATGAATATTTGACTAACGTCAACTTTTTCAAAGAGGTAAGTGACAAATAATAATCTCATCAGACTTCTTATCTTCGTTATTCAATGGCTTTTATTTTGAGACTTAAGTTGCTCTCTCATTTCTAAAACTCGATCTACCGAATAAGCTCCCGCCCTCATAACAACCAGTTCAACAAACGAAATATCAATTAACTTATGGTCAGCATCAATCACATAACAACTCTCACTATGTGTGTATATTTCTAACTTATCCTCATCAGCAGATTTGCTAACAATCTTTGAAGTTACCATTTGCTCAAATGGCCGAAATCTGAATGTTTCATCGTCAATAACAACCCCTGACAAAAACTCCCCAAGAAATGATTTTTCAAAGTCTTTATAGTCATAGACCGAGAGTATGTAAGCATCCTTTAAATATGTTTTGTCCATTTGTTACTCCCTACTAATAGCCAGCAGGGAGCATTTCTCGCAACTCTAATAGCTCATTTGGAGAGTACATACACTCATGCATTAAATTGAACTCAAATACATCTACATCAAACTTTTGGGGTTCTGCATCTAAGATATAAAAGTCAGCACCAAAAGTTCTATATTCAGGACCGTTTACTTCCATGACTTTCGTGGAAAACAAAGCCTCACCTTTTTTACCGTTCTTACTATCCTCAGCAAAAGTAGCGTAAAGCACCTGTTCAACCTTATCTTCTAAGTCAGATTTAATTGAGATAAGTGTTGCGTTAGTTAGTTTTACTCTTGGTCTCATGCTTTTGCTTCCTTCTTATCTTCTAGGCAAAACGGGCGGAAAAAACTAAGGTACTTAACTCCATTAACTTTTAGTAAATTGTTGTCAGCATCAAAATGTGACAGAACGCTAGACTGATACAACGAAATATATTTTTCATAATCGATGGTGTTAAAAAAATTGGTATCGACACGTCGTGCATGGAAAACAAGAGCTTGCTGATCGATACGAACAATGAACTTTTGATCACCATCTAGATTTTTAACCTGTAGACATAAATCAGGTTTGTGCCAATCAGATACAAAGGAAGGAATCAGTGGGAAGCCATATACCAAATAGCGCATACCTTCGATTTTGAAGGTTGTTGGATTGAACTGAGCCTTATTTACTTTGCCGCTACGGAATAATTCAAGTGTCAACACCAGCCAGTGCTCATGCTTAGAAAATGTATTTCCTTCAGAAATACAGCCTTCGAACTCACTATCATGGTTTACATGATTGATGTACATGTATTTTTTAATGTCATTCAAGGAAAGCTTTTCAACCGGAAACTTTGAAGCTATGAGCCTGAAATAACAACCATGAACTTTTAAATCTGCATATTGAACTATCAACGGATCATCAAAAGCATCGAAATATGGTCGCCACTCCAGCCTAAAGTCAGCACCAGTGTTTACAATAAACTTGGCATCTTCTGGCAACCCTAATACTTGGTATATCACTGAAACTAACTCTAATGTTTCGATATCTACCAGCATCAGGCTTTCAATACGGTTTGCCATTGACTCAATTTCTTTATGAAGCGATTCAATAATTTCTTGATCATCGTATTCATTGATCATTAAGTATTTCAGGGAATCGTGCTTTAGAATTGAATCCAGTTTTTTCTGTTCAAATGCTTCAGTGAGGCTATTATGGGTATCAGAAAAATGAGGGCAGTTATAAACACCTCTAGCCCACAGGCCTTGGGCGTAAAGATCAGGAAACTCTAATAACTCAGCAAACTCTTTTGCTTGTTTATTGAGTTTATTCTTTAATTGATAAAGTGAGATCATTTAGTTCTCCAAACAACTTTCTAATAAACAATGGCCTACCAACACATTGCTTTATTTATTGTTCAAATAACCAAATTTTTACGGATGCTCCGCTTCACTGTTCACGTTTTTCAAGGCGAAAAACATGTGTAGGCGTAGGCTGTCCGTTCAGCCTTCTTATTATAATATCGCCAAAAAACAAAATGACAACTTACGTATTTGTACAACTTTAGGTAGATATTTTGAGTTTGAACTCTGAAAAGCTAAGCCCAAACAAGGATACGACCATCTCTTCATTTATATTGGAGCCGGGAAATTTTTTTTCAAAATTTCCAATAATGCTATCTAGGTGGCTAGCTAATATTTTTACTAAAAATATTTCCGAGTTTGGTGAGAGTGCAGACAGTGCTATCAATGGGTTGTCAAAGGATTCAGCTTTTATTTTTACTAGTAAATCGCTGTAACTGTCACAGCCATATAGACAAATAGCTGCCCCTTCTTGGGCTTGTCCAAGGGGAATAGTTAATAATTTAGATAATCGTTTTGCCTGCCTTTTTATATTTACTAGCAGGTCTTCTTTTTTAAAAGACATCAATACACCAAAAAACGGCAACGCTAGGCCACGCACCTATGTCACTCAGTTTTTATGTGAATATTTAATCTTTTAGTTCAGAGTAAATCCATTTCGTCCTGTTTTCGTGGGAACGGGCTTCTCTGAAAAGCCACTGCAAAAAGCAGTGGCCATTGTCGCAATATTATAAGGAAATGTGAATGGTAGTTTGATGCCTACATATTCTTTTCAGTGAATTCAGCCAAGCTACTACGCTCTACTTCATCAAAAATCAGCACTGATCCTTTTTCATAATGACGAAACACATTAACAGCCGCACTTGCACCAGAAGAAGCAGGTGTTACAAACTTATCGTCAATCTGGGCTAGGTTGCCCAATACGATTGTCCGACAATTTTTGCCACCGCGACTAAGCATTCCTTTAATTTGAGCACGGGTCATATTTTGTGCTTCATCAATTATTAAAACAGCATCGTCTATTGAGCGGCCACGAAAATAAGCCATACTGGTAAATTCTATATTAGCTCTTTCGATCACATGTTCAACTGTAGCGTGAATATTTCCTTCATGATTATCATCCGAGTGCATCGAAATTAATGCGTCAGTAATACCTGCCAGAAGAGGCATTGATTTTTCAGTTAAATCCCCCGGTAAGAATCCCGGATCGTCGTCCATAAAGTCTCTGGAGCGCACCACAACGATTTTTTTGTACTTTTTCAACTCCAATACTTGATGCAGCGCCGAAGCAACTGCCAAAAAAGTTTTTCCGGAGCCAGCAGGACCAAGGATGATATTTAAATCATAGTAAGTGTCTGTTAATTGGCTTAAAGCTACCGCCTGACGCTGGTTTTTAGGCAATATGCCCCATATCTTTTCTTGCTTACGCGGCAATAATTTTGTGTATACCTCAGTATCTGTTACTTCTGAAATCCGGCCAATGTGTCCGGCTTCATCGTACCAATACATGTTTGGCTGAACTTCATCGTTGAACAAGCTTATTGGGAATGTATAAACCTCTCCTGAGACTTTGAAATCTTTATCTGATTCAATTCGATCAAAAAGATCGCCTTCAAAAGCCTGTACTCCTGTGTATAAAAGATCAATATCTGATATTTGATTATCTACAGCAACGTCCTCAGCCCTAACCCCAACTGTTCGAGCTTTCAATCGCATATTAATATCACGGCTAACAATTGTTACGTCTTTATTGAGTTCTTTTTGAAGATATAAAGCATAATTAATTATTCTGTTATCAGCATCACTTCCTATCCCGTGCTTTAACTCCTTAGCCAGATCCAATTGAGTGTCAATTCCAATGAAAAGCTTTCCTCTCTGGGCTGTTTCGGTAGATGGTAAAGGAATACCTATTTCCATTTCCTCGGCTGTATGTCCATTTATAATGTCTTCAAGCATTCTAATGCACATACGGGCATCGGCACTTACCGATTTATTAGTTCTTTCTTTCAGGTTATCAAGCTCTTCAAGGACAGTTAGACAGATGTAAATATCATCTTTGTAGCTAAAAATAGATTTTGGATCATGTACTAATGCAGATGTGTCTAGTACACGAGGATTTCGATTATCAATAGAGCTTTTCATTACGCAGCCTCCCAAAAGATTGAATCGTTGCTAGGCTTTGTGTTGTACTTTTCTTGTAAATTACAAATTTTGAGTAAAGGTTTATTGTTGAGAGACTGCTCAGAGTAGCTAAGGTAATCAATTTTTTTGGAAATTCTTTTTACTTTTTCTACAGGCCAATAAAAACAAGGGGGTAAAAACTTTAAAATACCCCCAATTCGGGGTTGTAAAATAACAACGGCGTTTTGAATGCTACGGCCGCGCATAAAGTTCACCGATTTAAACTGTACGTTGGCTTTTTCCATAATGTAATTACGGCTCGAAATCGGGTTTTCATCCCCTTTATGCAACACCTCTAAAGTATCGGTAATTGCTGCTAACCAAGGGGCCATTTTCTCTTCTTCAGTACCGGGTAAAAAGCCAATTGATTCAGCAATTTCTGGCGTGTTACGGGTGACTATAACTTTATCGTAAATGCCTTTTTCAATGATCATTTCAAGGGCACTGGCAAGAGCAAGCAAAGTTTTACCACAGCCTGCTGGGCCCGTTAAAATCACTAGTTCTATACTTGGGTCAAGTAGCGCATCAAGTGCCATCCCTTGATACACATTCTTAGGTTTTACACCCCAAGCGGTATGGCTCATCAAACGCTCAACACTAATATCTTTTAAAGTAATTTGTTTATCATCGTAGCTTGTTACTCGAGCCGCAAAGTGATCGCTATCATCTAAAATATATTCATTGCAGAACACATCACTAATCGTATTTTTTGCTACGTGGTGATAAGTATCTCGGCCTTGCTGCTCAGTTTCACACTCACCAACCTGTTGCCAAAAGTCTCCGTCAATTTTTTTATAGCCGCTGGTCAGTAAGGCTATGTCGTCAATTAATTGGTCTGTTCTGTAGTCTTCAACAAATTTAAGGCCGGCTCCCTTCGCCTTGAGGCGCATATTGATGTCTTTTGTTACAAGCACCACTTTGCTGTCGCTGTGCTGCTTTTGCAAATGCACTGCACAATTGATAATACGATGGTCATTTTCGTTGCCTGGTAAACCCGAAATACTGTCTGCAAATAAGTGATCATTAACGATAATTAGGCGGCCACGAGACTCTGTTTTCGCCTTTTTATTACTCGGCAGTGCCACCCCTTGCAACATCTGCTCAGGAGACGCGTCTTTTAACACTTCATCTAAACCACGAATAGCAACACGGGCGTCACGACTAACATCGTGTTTTCTATCTTTAATATGGTCAAGCTCTTCTAATACTGTCATGGGGATAACAACATCATGCTCTTGGAAAGATAAATAAGCGAGGGGTTCGTGGAGTAATACATTGGTATCGAGCACATACATTTTACTATCAAGGTTCGAAGCTTTTTCCATAGCACTTTCCTTACGTTTTATGATTTTTATGCTATACCCAATAAACTAAACAAGCGGCGGATGAAGCTATGATTTATTCGTTAGGTATATACTCAGTTTAGTCTATTTACGACAAAAGTCCTTTTTATGACAAACAAATATACAATTATTTAACTGGTTAAAATATATACAGATTTCACTAATATTTTCACCCGTAAAAATGACTTAAAAAGGTTGACTAAATTTAATTGTGTGCGGCGAGTTTACTACCTTGAAGTAGCATGGCGTTACAGGTAACATAGCCGCCTTTTTTCTTCATAGACGAGACATACATGAATTTTTCCTTAGGTCAGCGTTGGATCAGTGATACAGAGTCAGATTTAGGATTAGGCACCGTTGTTGCCCTTGAAGGCCGTCAGGTCAGCATTTTATTTCCAGCCAGTGGAGAAAACAGAGTTTATTCTTTAACTGAAGCACCTGTTACTCGTGTCGCATTTAATCCAGGTGATATTATTCGCAGCGTTGAAGAATGGGAATTAGAAGTCGAGTCTGTTGAACAGCAGGGCGAGTTACTATGCTATCACGGCACTCGCGTTGATAATGGTGAAAAAGCCCAGTTAAAAGAAACCTTTTTAGATCACTTTATCAAATTCAATAAACCACAAGACCGTTTATTTGCAGGTCAAGTAGACCGTTTTGACCGCTATACGCTTCGCTACCAAACTTGGCAGCATCAATTTGAGCGTCAACAATCACCTTTAAAAGGCTTAATTGGCCAACGTGCAAACCTTATTCCGCATCAGCTTTATATCGCCCAAGAAGTGGGTAAACGTTTTGCGCCACGCGTATTACTTTCTGATGAGGTGGGTTTAGGTAAAACCATTGAAGCGGGTATGATTTTACATCAACAAATCATCAGTGGCCGTGCTAGCCGCGTATTGATTGTTGTGCCTGAAAATCTTCAGCATCAGTGGTTAGTAGAAATGCTACGCCGCTTTAACTTACGTTTTTCTATTTTTGATGAAGAACGTTGTGATGAAGCATTTGCAGACTCACCAAACGTATTCGAAACAGAACAGTTAGTACTTACAAGCCTTGAGTTTTTAAGCAAGAAAAAACGCTGGTTTGAGCAAGCAACTCTGGCTGATTGGGATTTATTAGTTGTCGATGAAGCACACCATTTAAGTATTAATAATGGTAAGCCAAGCACTGAATATCAACGTATGGCAGAGTTAAGCCAAGACATTCCGGGCCTTATCTTATTAACTGCAACGCCGGATCAACTTGGTCACCGTAGTCACTTTGCACGTTTGCAATTACTCGACCCAGATCGTTTCTATGACTACGATGCGTTTGTAGAAGAAGAAAGTAACTACAAAGAGGTTGCCGAAGCAGCCAACCAATTACTGGGTGAAAAAGGCCTTGATGATGCATCTAGAGCAACTTTAAAAGAGCTATTAAAAGAAACCGACATCACTGACCTTTTAGCTAACGCAGAGCAAGGTGATGAAACGGCGCGTAACGAAATTCTATCAATGCTGTTAGACCGCCATGGTACAGGCCGTATTTTATTTAGAAATAGCCGCAGCGGTATTGATGGTTACCCAAGCCGTAAGCTTCATGCTTATCCAATGGCAATGCCTAAACAATATAAAACGGCAATGTCGGTACTAGGTAATATGGGCGGCATTCAAAATGCTGAGCTAACAGCACTTCGTGCTTTATTCCCTGAAAAAATCTTCCAAGAGTTTGAAGGTGAAAATGCCAGCTGGGGTGCATTTGACCCACGTGTTGATTGGTTAATTGAAACACTTAAAACCCTTAAGCACGAAAAAGTACTGCTTATTTGTGCTAAAGCCGAAACCGCACTTAGCCTAGAACAAATTTTACGTGAGCGTGAAGCAATTAAAGCCTCGGTGTTCCACGAAGGCATGTCGATTGTTGAACGTGACCGTGCAGCGGCTTACTTTGCCGATGAGTACGACAGCGCACAAATTCTACTTTGTTCTGAAATTGGTTCTGAAGGTCGTAACTTCCAATTCTCGCATCACCTAGTACTGTTTGATTTACCACTTAATCCAGACTTACTCGAGCAACGCATTGGTCGTCTTGACCGTATTGGTCAAACGCAAGACGTAAACATCCACGTGCCGTATTTCGAAAACACCGCACAAGAAGTGTTACTTCGTTGGTACAACGAAGGCTTAGATGCGTTTGAAACAACATCGACAACAGGACAAATGCTGTATAAAGAGTATGGCGAAGAACTACTTGAGTTTATTGGTGCACACAATTGCGACGAAGAAGAGCTAGACCCACTATTAGAACAAGTTGCCAGCCAAAATGCTAAGCTTCGTAAACAAATGGAAAGTGGTCGTGACCGTTTATTAGAGCTGCACTCAAGTGGCCAAGGACGAGCCGAAAGTCTTGTTGCTGATATCGAAGAGTTAGATGATCAATTCACGCTACCAAGTTATATGATCAATGTGTTCGACACCTTTGGTGTAAGCCAAGAGGATAAAGGTGAAAATACCATCATCTTAAAGCCAACTGAGCACATGCTAAATCCGTCTTTCCCATGCTTGAAAGATGATGGCATCACAGTAACGTTTGATCGTAGCACCTCGCTTTCGCAAGAAGACGCGCATTTCATCAGCTGGGACCACCCTATGGTGCAAGGCAGCTTAGATATGATTTGTGATGATGACTTTGGTACTGCCTCTGTGGCGTTACTGAAAAACAAAAAGCTACCTGCTGGTACCTTCTTTGTTGAGCTCATTTTCATTGCTGAAGCGATGGCGCCTAAAGCACTTCAGGTTGGCCGCTTCTTGCCACCAACGCCAATTCGTATCTTATTAGATAAGAGCAGCAATAACTTAGCCGACAATGTTGCCTTTGATGCCTTCAACCAGCAGTTGTCTGCAGTTGGTCGCCAAACTGCAAGTAAGTTAGCCAGTGCGTTACAAAGTGCCATTCACCCAATGATCACCAGTGCACAAGGCATGGCACAAACTAAGCTTGAAACACTCCGTGCGGAATCACTAGAGAAAATGCAAACAGCCCTTGGTGAAGAACAAGCTCGTTTAACAGCACTTAAGCAAATCAACCCGAATATTCGTGACGAAGAGCTTAGCTTCTATGATAAGCAACGCAGTGAACTCACTACTTACATCGAAAAAGCCCAAGTTAAACTGGATGCTATTCGTTTAATTGTGGTTTCTCACTAACGTTGAAGCGCTAAACAAAAACTATAAACGCGATGTGCTTTCACATCGCGTTTTTTATGCCAAACAAAACAAGGGGAAAAAATCAGAGTCCTACTTGTTAGCATATACTCGAAAACCAGCCCTGCCATTGTGTATGCGCTCATACTCCTTTAAAATAGCGCCCTTGCATATCATCGAGGCTGGCTGTGTTACTCAATTATAATCCCCCAATGACACCTTATTTAAGTATTGTTTATCAAGATGATGACTTGCTTATTGTTAATAAACCAAGTGGTTTACTTACTGTGCCGGGAAAAGATCCAAAACACGCCGATTGTCTTATTGCTCGCATTAATCGCGTTTTTCCAACGGCGAAAATTGTTCACCGCCTTGATATGGCAACCTCAGGCATTATTTGTTTAGCCATGCACAAAGAGGCGCATCGTAATTTAAGCATTCAATTTCAAGATAGAAAAACCGCGAAACGCTACATTGCTCGTGTATTTGGTAAGCTTGAGCAAGAAACTGGTTCGGTAGATTTACCACTCATTTGTGATTGGCCAAACCGACCAAAGCAAATGGTTGATCACGACAATGGCAAACCGTCATTAACCCACTTTAAAGTGCTTGAGTATGAACAGAATGCAACTCGCGTCGAGCTGACCCCTATTACAGGGCGCTCTCACCAACTACGTGTGCACATGTTGTCTTTAGGTCACCCTATTTTAGGCGATAAGTTGTATGCGCACCCCGAAGCATTCGCCATGGCTCCTCGCTTACAACTGCATGCCGAAATGCTAACCTTAGCTCACCCTGCCAGTGGTGAAACGCTTGTTTTTGAGGCAGCTCCTGAGTTTTAAGACAATTAGCTAAATATTTTACCAACACTGCCGATAGTTAATTTAATCACTGATTTAATTTAAGACTCAGGAAATTTCGGCATGAAGTTAAAACCCGCACATTGCTTAGTTTACGCAGCCTGTTTTGCGTTGATGGGTAATGTGAATGCTGCCGATTTTATTAAACCCACCCCTTGGTCAAGTTTGGTCACTAACGATATTCAACGCTTTTTACCAAGTGATGAAGTACGTACTCTGCTTGCCGGTGAAGATGAGTTTATTAGTTTATATCGCCAATCTATGGCAGCGAGTCAACGCGGAATTGTACTCATTATTCCTGATTGGCAGCATGTTCCAACTAATAATGCCGGAATCAACTTTTTACGTAAGCAGTTAAATGAAATTGGCTATGCGACCCTTGCCATGACCATGCCTGACATTGACTGGCACCCTGCTGATATAACGATGCCAGAGCCCACTGAGAATTCTGAAACTGAGTCAACAACGCAAAAAAACCAGCAAGCTGACTCAGCTCCACCAGCTAAAACACAACAAGCACCTCATTTTGTAACTGGTGAACCAAATATTAGCGAAGCAGTGCTTGATGATTACAAACTAAAGTTAATTGCTAGATTCAATGCCTTGTATAACAGTGCCATGGATGAAGGTGGCAATATTATTGTCGTGGCGCAAGGTGCCAGTGCGGGGCTCTTGATTGAGCATTATGCTAGCTTTCCAAATAACGAACTAAATGCCTTTATTAGCTTAGGAAGCTATTTACCTAACAGTATTCGTAACCAGCATCTTAATGCCACGCTTTCAACTATCAGCCCACCATTACTGGATATTTTTTACAGTGAAGGTAACCCTGACACACTGCAAAGCGTAAAAGATAGAAAACGCTGGGTTAGAAAGCACGCTAAATATGACTACCGACAAAGAGAGTTATTTGGTGTGCCTTCAGAGCCAGAGCAGCACGAAAGGCTACTCAAAGAAATTGATGGCTTTTTACGCCGCCTTTTTTAAATACTCGTAAGCCGCTTGAATATCTTGGCTTTTCTTTACCGCTACTTCCATCATGTGTTTTGGTAAACCTTGCGATACTAATTTATCGGGGTGATGCTGAGCCATGAGCTTTCGATAGGCAACTTTAATATCTCGTGCAGAAGCATCACTGTTTAAGCCTAAAAGAGCCAATGCCTGCGCGCGATTCATGCCATTATTAGGTGGCACACTGTGCCCTCTTTGTTCACTATAACTGCTGCGACTTTGCTGGCCTTGTTGGCGTTGCTGCTCATAAAAGCGCTGTTGTTGCTGGCGAAATGCAAACTCGGCTTGGTAGCGCTTTAACAAAAATGCGAACTGGGTGCGCGAAATACCTAACTGCTTGCTCACCTCTTGCAATAGCTGCTTTTCTTGCTCTGCAAGGTGGCCATCAGAAAAGGCCATTTGAATTTGGATTTCGAGGAATAATTGCAATAAATCATGGCGTCGAGCAAAGCGCTCTTTAAAGTCATGAACGGTTTCTTTTAATGAAAAATCTGTTTCTTTACCACTACGAAAGGCATCTTGTGCTTCACGACGTTCATCACCCGACAGCCTCATTTCGTCCATAAAGACACTGGCAGCTCGAATATGAGTTTCACTAACACGACCATTTGATTTGGCAATATGCCCCATCACCGCAAAACAACTAGAAAAGAAAAGCGCTTGACGTTCGTTAATATCATCACCTTTAAACAAACCAGAAAACCCACCGGCTTTATCAAAGTCTTGTTTTAAGCTGCGATCGAACATATGGCCTAAGTATAAGCCTAGTAAGGCACCGATGAACTTGCCAAACATAAAGCCAAAACAAAAACCAAGTACTTTTCCCCACATAATTGGCAAACCTCTGTTGTTATTGCAAAGCGAAACGCTGATTGATTTCGTCTAATCTGGCTGGTGTGCCAATGTCATCCCACTGACCTAAGTAAAGCTCCGTTGATACTTGATGTGAACTGAGCTTTTCACGCAAAATTGGTCCAAGTGGACGAACACCTTCGGTTAAACCATTAAAAAAATCAACGTGGTAACGACTTATACCTGAAAAAGTATACTTTTGGCTATCAGGACTTAAATGACTAAGGGCAAAATCACCATCAGGATTATGAGCAGGATTTTCAACAAGTACAATGTGCGCCTCTCCCGCTTGCAAATGAAGCTGCATCAACGAAGTCACATCGTAATCAGTATACACATCACCATTTATGACAATAAATTGCTCACCCAATAACGGCAATGCTTGAATGATACCACCTGCGGTTTCAAGCCCCCCCGCCTGTTCTTGGCTGTAAGTGATCGATACACCAAACTGCGAGCCATCAGCAAAATACTCTGTTATTTTGTCGCCCTGCCATGCAAGGTTAATGACAATGTCGGTAATACCTGCTTGACGTAAATTATTAATATGATGCTCTAATAATGGCTTACCATTAATCCTAAGCATCGGCTTTGGCATTGTTTCTGTTAGCGGCATCATGCGCTTACCGCGCCCAGCCGCTAGGATCATTGCTTTCATTTCATCTCTTTTGTTAAGCGCAGCTTGGTACGTGGAATAACAGTGTGTTCTATCCACTGACCAAGTGCTGTTAACTCTGGGTATTCTTTGCTTACATTACTAATGTATTTAAGGGTTGGCAGTACATTATTCAAATAACCAGACTTATCGTCACGAAGTTTTAAGCGGCAAAATATGCCTGCAGCTTTTAAATGACGCTGTACACCGGTTAAATCAAACCAACGTTTAAACATGGCAAATGAGGTGTCTTGCAATAACTGTTGCTGATTAAACTCGTCATATGCGTAATGCAAAAGATAGTCGAGCTCTTGCTCAGGTAACTTGAAGTAGCAATCTCTTAATAACGAAACAAGGTCATAGCACACAGGCCCTTGTACGGCATCTTGATAATCAATAATCGCCCATTGCTGCCCTGTGCGCATTATATTGCGGCTATGGAAGTCTCGATGCACCGTCACAATCGGTTGCTCAAGCGCATTGTTAACTAATAACTCACAAGCTTGTTGCCACATGTGCTGCTCAGCAACAGAAAGTTGCTCACCAATAAAGTTATCAACTAACCACTCTTTAAAAATACTCAGTTCAAACTGTAAAAACTCACCATCAAATACTTTCATGTATTGAGCTGGCGGTATTTGTGCCCACTGCGCACTTAACTTTATTAGGTGTTTGTAGTGTAAAGTGCGATCTTCATCGCCGAGTAAATCAGCCAAGTGTGTATTGCCTAAATCACTAAGTAAAAAGAAACCTTGTTTTTCATCAGCCTGAAGAATTTTAGGTAATTTAAAACCGTGCTTAGAAAATACCTTGTTGAGCTCTATATATGGCGTGTTGTCTAATTTGTTGGGGTCTGAGTCCATGACAATATAGCTCTGATCACTTGTATTTACGCGGAAATAACGGCGAAAGCTCGCATCTCCAGTGATGGCGGCTAATTGATATTCATCCTCTTTAAAGTGAGGATTTAAAAACTGCTGTAAACTTTTATAACGATTCATTTAGTAAGATATCTATTTTTCACTAAGTCAATTACTGTATTTGCCATTGTTTTCCTTTATTATGTCTAGCTTATATCCAACCAAAGAGCATTAAGGTCATTAAATGAGCAAAACCTGGGGCATAATGATGCTAAGCGTACTTAGCGCACCATCGTTCGCCGAAACTGAACTGGCACACAATTTTTGTGGCACTTCAATGCAAACCAGAGCTTGGCAACCGCTCCCTGGCCTTGAACTTAATATGATCGATATCAAATCCGATGATATTGAACTATTGGGTACCCAAAGCGCAGAATTTACCGGTAATGTAGATATTAACACCCTAACGATGAATTTGTCCGCACAAAGTGCACTGATTGACAAACAACGTGGGTTACTTAATGCAACCGGCCCTATCGTGTATCGCGATAAAGTAAGCCAAATTAACAGTTCTGGGCTCAATGCGGATTTAAATAATTCTGAATTAAGCTTGCTTGGTGCTGATTATAAGCTCACCGACCAACTTGGCCATGGTGGCGCAGAAAAACTAACAGTCAACGAGTCTGGCCTAAACCTGATGAACGCAAGCTTTACTACTTGCCCTGGCGAAACACCCGTATGGGCAATCGAAGCTGACGAAATTGACTTATCAAGTGAAGATGGCTGGGGCGAAACCCACAATACTGTATTACGTGTGTTTGACACACCGGTTCTTTATATTCCCTATTTTACGTTTCCGTTAGACGACCGCCGTAAATCAGGTTTATTAACGCCTAACTTCTCAAGTTCTGGTCGTTACGGTATTGAAACAATCACGCCATACTATTGGAACATTGCACCAAATTACGATGCCACCATCACGCCGCGTTATATGTCTAAACGAGGCTTACAAATGATTGGTGAGTTTCGTTATTTAACTGAGCAAAACAATGGCCTCGTTGCGGTCGAGTATCTTGATAAAGATGACGAAGAACCTAATGTTGACTCACGTTATTTATTTCACTGGCAACAGCAAAGTTACTTTGGTGAGAGCTGGCGCGGCAATATCGATATTACTAACGTTAGTGACGATAACTACCTAACAGACTTAAACTCTAATTATGCAACTCGCACAGACACTCAGTTATACCGTACTGGTTCACTGACTTACTTGGGAGATACTTGGCATACAAACATTAAACTACAGAGTTTTGAAGTACTTGGTGATCACAAAGAATCCTATGCAGCGTTACCACAAATTACTTTTTCACAAATGGATGCCTATGATTTCTACGGTATCGATTTAACGCTTGACGGTGAGCTCAGTTATTTTACCAATGATAAAGCCATCATTGATGAAGCGAGTAGACTTCACATTGAACCAAAAGCAAGTTTTGGCTATCAAGAATATGCTTGGTCGTTTTTATCTGAATTCAGCTTACTCCACACTGAGTATAACCAGCATGGTGATTTAACAGGCACCGACTTCGACGAAAGAGTGACACGTACTATGCCTAAAGTACGCTTGTACAGCCAGTTAAACTTCGAGCGAGAAACTGCCTTTTTCTTTAAAGATGGCATTCAAACGCTTGAGCCACAAATTCAGTACTTGTATACGCCAAATAAAGACCAGTCGAACATTGGCCTTTACGATACAGCTAAATTACAAGATGATTTTTTTGGTTTATTTAGAGACCGTCGTTTCTCAAGTATCGACCGTATTGCCACTGCAAACCAATTCACATTGGGTGCCACAACTCGCTTATTCAGTAATGAAAACGAAGAAGTGTTTAATTTTAGTGCCGGCCAAATATTTTATTTAAGTAATGATGCTAAACCAACATCACAAGGGCTTCAGTCAGATACTAACTACAATGCCTTGTTTGCAGCGCAAACCATGTTACATTGGCACCGTCGCTGGTATTTATCGGGTGGTATTCAATATGACACTGACGGTAAAGAAATTATTCAATCAAACATAACCTTAGATTATAAAGGTGACGATAAACAGCTCGTACAATTGAACCATCGCTATGCAAATGATGTCTCAGGCAATACAATCGAGCAAGTTGGTCTATTCACCAGCATTCCGCTAACACAAGATTGGCAGTTTGTTGGTAGCTACCACCGCGATTTAGAAAGTGGTCGTAGCATTGAGGTTTTCAGTGGTCTTCAGTATGAATCTTGCTGCTGGGCGTTTCAAATCACAGGCCGTCGTCAAATCGAAACTGATTTGAATCAAGCGATTGGTCAAGAGCAAGCTACTTTTGATACCAGTATTGGTTTCAATATCGTATTAAAAGGGCTTGGAAGTAAAAGCCGTTATGATGCACAAAAATTATTACAACAAGGTATTTTTGGCTATCGTAGACCGTATTTTCTTAATAACTAGTACCGCAGTACTATTAGCAAGAGTATTAGAAAAAGTATGAATTTAAAAAAACTATTTGCATCAGCATTATTAACAGTTGGCCTATGCCAAAATGTTTTCGCAAAACCTGTCGAAATCGACAAAGTCGTCGGGGTTGTTAACCAAGGTGTTATTTTACAAAGTGAAGTTGACACCATCATTAACCGTGTTAAAACTCAAGCAGCAGAGCAAGGCCAGCAACTGCCTTCTGATGACACGCTACGTATTCAAGCGATTGAACGTTTAGTAAACCAAACGCTTATGATGCAACTTGCAGAGCGTATGGGTCTAGAAATCTCAGATTCTCAATTAGACCAAACACTTGAAAACATGGCCCGTGAGCAAGGCGGTACGATTGCAGATTTACGTCGTACGATTGAGGCTGCAGGTGAAAGTTACACCGCGTATCGTGAAGAGATCCGTAAAGAAATAACGACTCAGCAAGTGACTCGCGCCAATGTTGATCGTCGAATTTACATTAGCCCACAAGAAATCGATAACTTATTAAAAATCATGGAAACTCAAGGTAAAAATGCCGAAGAGTATGACATTGGTCACATCCTGATTGATATCCCAAGCGATGCAACAGCTGATGAAATCGCAAGTGCAAAAACACGTGCAGACAAAGTAATCGAATTTTTAAATGAAGGTAAAGAATTCAAGCGTATTGCTATCTCATCATCAAGTGGCTCAAAAGCCCTTGAAGGTGGTCAACTAGGTTGGATGAGCATCAATGAAATGCCATCGTTGTTTGCAGAAGCAGTGAAAGGTCATAAGAAAGACGATATTGTTGGCCCGCTTCGTTCAGGTGCTGGTTTCCACATCATCAAAGTTCAGGATGTTCGTGGTCGTCAAGTGGTTGAAACAACAGAAGTTCGCTCACGTCACATTTTAATCAAGCCATCAATTATCTTAAGCGAAGAAAAAGCGCGTGACATGCTAAAAGGCTTTGCTAAAGACTTACGTGAAGGAAAGGCAGACTTTGCTGAACTAGCAAAAGAATACTCTGAAGACCCGGGTTCTGCATTAAAAGGCGGTGAGTACGATTGGACTGATCCAAGTACTTATGTACCTGAGTTTAAAAATACTCTACTTTCACTTGATAAAAATGAAATCAGTGAGCCTTTCAGAACGCAATTCGGTTGGCACATTGTGCAGTTACTTGATAAGCGTGTAGCAGACAAAACAGAGCAAGCTAAACGTAACCGTGCGCATCAACTGCTGTTTAATCGTAAATTTAAAGAAGAAAGTTTCAACTGGCAGCAAGAAATGCGCGAACAAGCCCATGTTGATATTTTCCCAGCAGAATAACGATCATGACTATACGAATTGCAATAACACCCGGTGAGCCGGCCGGTATAGGCCCTGATTTACTAATAAAATTAGCTCAACATCACTGGGATGCCCAGCTTGTTGTGATTGCTGATGGTGCGCTGTTAAAGCAGCGCGCAAAATTATTAGGGTTAGAATTAAACCTAATTAAGTTTGACGAAACGCAAGCTCCAACCGACACACCAGCTGGAAGTGTTTACCTTCATCAAGTCGATTTAGGTGAAGACGTTGAAGTTGGCGTTTTAAATGACGCTAATGGCCAATATGTACTTGATACCTTACGTATTGCCAGTGAAAAGAATATGGATGGAACCTTTGCTGCTGTTGTGACGGGTCCAGTACATAAAGGCATTATCAATAAAGCAGGTATTTCATTCAGTGGTCACACCGAATATTTTGCTCAGCAATCAAATACTGCCGATGTCGTCATGCTTCTTGCAACCGAAGGCTTACGCGTTGCACTTGTTACAACGCATATTCCACTGGCGTATGTATCACGTGCCATTACAGTTGAACGATTAAGTAAAGTTATCTCGATATTAAACCATGACTTACAGACAAAGTTTGGTATCGAGAAGCCGCGTATTTTAGTGTGCGGATTAAACCCACATGCAGGTGAAGACGGTCACTTAGGCACTGAAGAGATTGACACAATTACACCTACCCTTGAGCTTTTAAATAACCAAGGTATGAATTTAATTGGCCCTTTACCAGCTGATACTCTTTTCCAAGATAAGTATTTATCGCAAGCAGATGCAGTGCTGGCAATGTATCACGATCAGGGCTTACCTGTGCTAAAATACAAGGGTTTCGGCAAATCAGTCAATATCACTCTTGGCTTGCCATTTATTCGCACATCAGTAGATCATGGCACAGCACTTGATTTAGCCGGTACAGGCACTGCTGATGTGGGTAGTTTTGAATTAGCGATCCGCGAAGCAATTAAGCTCGCCCATGAAAAAGCACAGAATCAATGACAGATAAAGTACATTTAGGACACCGCGCCCGTAAGCGTTTTGGTCAAAACTTTTTAAACGATGACATGATTATCGATAAAATCGTCACGGCTATCGATCCTAAACCTGAAGACAATTTAGTAGAAATCGGCCCGGGTCTTGGTGCAATCACTGAGCCTGTTGCTGATTTAAGTGGCCATTTAACTGTTGTTGAGTTAGACAAAGACTTAGCAGAGCGTTTAACAAGCCATCCATTTTTAGGTCCAAAACTTACAGTGCATCAAGGTGATGCAATGAAGTTTGATTTTAGTACCTTAATCAAAGCGGATGAAAAACTAAAAATATTTGGTAACTTACCTTACAACGTTTCAACTCCGTTGTTATTTCATTTATTTGAATTTGCAGACAACGTTGAGCATATGCACTTTATGCTGCAAAAAGAAGTGGTCAAACGTATGGTCGCAGGTCCGGGCAGCAAAGCTTTTGGCCGTTTAAGTGTGATGACACAATATTACTGTCATGCGATGCCAGTGATTGATGTGCCACCTGAGTGCTTTAAGCCCGCACCAAAAGTTGACTCAGCAGTGATCCGCTTGATCCCTAAAAAGCCTGAGCAACGTACAGCAAAGAGTACCAAACTTTTAAATACAGTCTGTTTAGAAGCGTTTAACCAACGCCGTAAAACACTGCGTAATAGTTTATCTAACTTACTGACAGCTGAAGAGTTAACTGGCATAGGTATTGATATTACGCTTCGCGCAGAAAGCCTGTCTTTACAACAATTTATTGATATAGCTAATTGGATTTATGACAACAAGCAGTAATTTAGGTTCGCCAATTAAGGTCTCTGTTGAGACCTTCTATGTTGAAGGCCAATCAGAGCCTGAACAAGATAAATACGTTTTTGCTTACTCAATCACCATTAAAAACCACAGCTTATGCAGTGCAAAACTTTTAAGTCGCTATTGGTTAATTACCGATGCCAACGGCAAAGAAGTCGAAGTACAAGGTGAAGGTGTTGTGGGTGAAACGCCAACAATTGCCCCTGGAGAAAGCTATAAATACACCAGCGGAGCAGTTCTCGATACTCCTGTGGGCACTATGCAGGGCCACTACATAATGCGCAATGAGTTTGGAACTGAATTTGAAGCGCCTATCGAAGTGTTTCGTTTAGCACGTCCAAATATACTGCATTAGGTAAGCATGGCTGACTACGCAATAGGTGATCTACAAGGCTGTTTTACTGAGTTTGATGCGTTACTAAAACGTGTTAACTTCAACCCTAGCCAAGATCATTTATATTTAGTGGGTGATATAGTCGCAAGAGGTCCTGATTCACTTGCGTGTCTTGAGCGGCTATATAGCATGCAAGGTAGTGTTAGCATTACATTAGGCAATCATGATCTGCATCTGATTGCCTGTCACCATTTGAATAAGCCAGCCAATCCTAAAGATAAATTAGAACCGCTTTTTAATAGCTCAAAACGCGCTGATTATATTCAATTTTTACAGCAACAACCTTTAGCTATTTGGCTTGAAAACTATAATATGTTTATCAGTCATGCGGGGCTAAACCCTAACTGGTCAGTCAAAAAAGCCCTCAAACGTGCTCGCTTCGCCGAATCCTGTTACCAAGGTGACGATGCGCATCATTATTTTACGCATATGTATGATCCTCACCCGCTTGAGTGGTTAAAATCTTTAAGCAATGAGGAAAAGTTTCGCTACATCGTTAATTATTTTACTCGGATGCGGTTTGTCGACCACGATGGCAAGTTAGATTTAAAGAATAAAACCAATACAAGTATCGATACTTCATTTATTCCTTGGTTTGAGCATCCAAATATTCTGAAATTAAAACAACAGATTACATTTGGCCACTGGGCTGCTCTAGAAGGAAAGGTTGAATATAAAAATATTCATGCCCTCGACACAGGCTGTGTATGGGGAGGTGCTATGACACTAATGGAACTAAGTAAAAATAAGTACCACACAGAAAGTTCTCATTCTTTTATCTAAATAAACTGAAAAATAACTGAACATCTGTTAGATTTATACAATTAAAGTAAATTTAAATTAAAGCTACTTAAATTTAAATACTTAACTAATTGGCAACCTTGCCGATAAGTGTTGATTAGTACTATTTTGTGGAATTACATATGAACTTGACCGTTAGACAGCGTATTTGGGGTGGCTTTATTGTCATTACCTTGCTCCTGCTTTTTATTGGTGGTAACTCGTTGGTCAGAATTACCAATATTGATCAATCAACGCAGCGTGTTAATCAGCTGTCGCTACCAGCGCTTGATAAAAGCTACGAGCTGCAGGTCGAATTTATTTTAATGAGTAAAGCTGCACAAGCCAGTTTTTATACATCATCACAAGAAGAACTAACAACAATACGTAATCGCTTTAATGAACAGAAAAAACGTTATGATAGCTCTTATCAAGAATTACAACGCATTGTCAGCGATGATCCTGAACTAAAAAGCAGCAGCCAACAAGTTGAGCAGACCTACAAGCGATTCAATAAATCTGTCGAAAATTTATTTGCTGATAAGAAAACACAACTCGATTTAAACAAAACACTCGCAAGCCAGCTTGAGAATATAGAAATTAGCGCAGAAGATGCTAACTCAGTAGTTCTTGATATCATTGATATTGACGGTCTTGAAGAAAACCATTCTCGCGCCTACCAAGCCGCCAACAACATGGAAAACAACTTCCAGTCAGTGGTTACAAACAGCACTGATATGCTTACGGTGAAAACGCTAAATACCCTCGATATCATTAAAAATGAGCAAGTATATTACCTAGAAGAGATTGAGCGAAGCCTTGGTCTTATTCGCCCAGCAATTATTGATAACAACGCTGGACTATACAATGATTTAAATAATTACTTTGAATCTTTGGCTAACAATGTGCGTGGTAACAACAGTTTATCAGCCAACAAAAAGCGCTTAATCGATGCCATAGCGCAAACACAAGCAGAACTTGCTAATGCAGAAAACTCAACCACCGAAGCATTAAAGCAGTTAAGAGACCTTGTAAACGAAGCAACTGTCTTAGCATTTGATCTACAACAAGATGTGAGCGGTAATGTATCGACAGCGACCATTTGGACATGGATTGCGATGGCTATTGCGACCTTAATTGCTATTGTTGTCGCAGTCATTACGGTTAACCGTATCACGAAACCTCTGCTTGAGGTGAATCGTATTCTTGATATCGTTGCCAGCGGCGACATGACGCAACGTTTAGATGATTCAGCAAAAGATGAATTCGGTGAATTGTCTCGTAGTTGTAATACCCTGATTGAAAGTTTACGAACACTTATTCAAGGTATTATTTCTCGTTCTACGCAACTTGCTGCCGCATCAGAAGAGACTTCTGCGATCACTGAGGAATCTAGCCAAGCAATTCGCAATCAGCAAGCACAAGTTGAACAAGCAGCCACTGCAACCACTGAAATGAGCAGCACATCACAAGCTGTAAGCAGCAGTGCACAACAAGCGCTTAGCGAAATAAAAAATGCGGATAAAGAAGCTGATCGTGTTAAAGGTATTTCTTCGCAAAACAAAGCTACCATTGAACAACTTGCGCGTGAAGTTGATGATGCATCACACGTTATTAATCAGTTACACAAAGACAGCGCGTCAATTGGCGGTATTTTAGATGTAATTCGTGGCATTGCTGAACAAACTAACCTCCTTGCACTCAACGCGGCTATAGAAGCGGCACGTGCAGGTGAACAAGGTCGTGGTTTTGCGGTTGTAGCAGACGAAGTACGTTCACTAGCAAGTAAAACACAAGAGTCGACCCAAGAAATTCAAGCAATGATTGAATCTCTGCAAGTAGGCGCAGAAGCTGCTGTAGCAGCAATGTCTAAAGGTAAACAACAAGCTGAATCATGCGTTGAGCAATCAGATCTTGCCAACACTGCACTAGACTCAATTACTGCAGCTGTTGCTCAAGCGCACAATGTAAGTGAAGAAATTTCCACTGCGGCTCATGAGCAACAACAAGTATCGCAAGAGATCAGTGAACGATTGGAGTCTATCGTGGCAATTGCAGAGCAAACAGCAGAAGGCGCAAACCAAACTAACATCTCAAGCTCAGAAGTTGCTAAGTTAGCAGAAGAGCTTCGATTATCGGTCGATGCGTTTAAAGTTTAATAAGCATAAACACAAACAAAAAAACCGTGTTCAAAACACGGTTTTTTATCTTTAAAAAAGGCTATGACTTAATTTGCACTAAGTCAAAATCTGCCATTCCAGGCACTATTTTTTGTAACCTTGATTCAGTTACATCTAAAGAGTTTAAACATTCACAGTACTCAGAAGCTTTCATCTCAAGCTGCTCTGCTTTTTTTTGCAGTGATTTATCAATTTCTTTTGAGATGATATCCATTCGCTGTCCCATATCGTTAATACGATCTTCGATATTCCCTTCGCGCGATTTAAACGCATCCCCCAGCGACACTAAAATAGCCCCCAGTGAACCGTGAACTGCGGAGTGAATTTTTTGGCTAATTTCCTTCGTGAAGAAATCATCGATTTTCGACAGCGACTGCGGAGCAATAAAGAAAAAGTCATCGCCACGCTTAAACTTATCCATCAGCGCACGTTCAACATATTGCAGCTGAGTTTTTAGTACTTCAGGCTCTTTATCTGACATACCTTCAACGACCTGTTCAATCGCACTTAAACCGAGATTTACACCATCAGTCGCAAGGTCTACTAGCTCTGGGACGGTTTGTCTGATACCACGGCTAAACTGTTCAACAACTTTGCTTTCTTCGGGGCTCAAATCAACCCAGTAACCACGAATAAATAATTGCTTATCGTTATTAATTTGTACCCGTGTCTGACCTTTATCAACAATACGAATAACATCGTCAGTAATAATTAAGCCATGACTAAGCTCAACATCACATTGTTTTTTTTCAAGGGTAGCGTAGCTGGAAAAACTAGAGAATGTAATGGCCGCTGCCAACAACGAGCGAGAAAAGAACGCCATATACACCTCAATAAGACAAAAAAGGAAGGCCGCTAGATTAGCAAATATCCAGTTTTATGCAAGTAAAACGCCTAGCTATGCTAGGCGCCTTAAAACACAGGAAGGTTAAATTGGTGAACCCGGTGGCATTGGCAACACTTTAAAGTTGGCAGGCCATTCACCACTTTCTAAAAAGTGACTGATTTGCTCGCTTAAATATTGCTTGAATGCACTGTTACCAACTGATGCGCTGCCTAGCATTGATTCTTGCTGATAACTCTTTGCTAGTTTAGCTAAGTAGTAACGAAGTTGGGCTTGTACCTCGGGTGCGACTTCGCTGCTTGCGACTAAATCGGCAAACTGTTTCGCTGTTAAAAGCTGCACACGCTGGCTAATTTTACCTGCCATCCCTGAAGCAATTTTTTGCTCAAAAACTTGCTGATAAGTTTGCGCTAATAGCGCATCTAAACCATAAAATGCATCGCTTCTTGCTTGCTGCTGCGCTAAGCGGTTAATGCGTTGGCTATTAAAAAGTAGATTCAAACTATGTGCAGCAGCCACCTCAGGCAGTGCCATAGCATCAAGCGTAAGTCCTGTGCGACCAACAATGCTCTCTCGTGACTTAGATTCACCATACGCTTTTGGTGGAATAAGCGCTAATACCGACTCAGGTAAAACAAGGTTCTCGGCTTTTAGTGTAGCAAGCACTGCATCCACTGCCGCTTGTTGTGTTTGCTTTGCAACAACCTGCGCCCCTTTAGGCTGTGAGCCATCGCGCACTTCGTATTCGTAATTCACACCAGCAATTAGTTTAACCGCAGCTTCTACTTGGTAACGGTGGAATAAATAAAGTGGCACCAGCATTTCTTCTAGTTGCGATAAAGCAGTGCCCGTTTTGATGTTCTCAATGCCAAAGCTCGTCAGCGCTTGTTTACGAACATCAAGTACACGCATTAGCTCATCACTCGGTGAACTACCGTTATCCCATAAATGGCCAGTTGGATGAGCACCACCTTGAGCGCGGGCATCACTGTCTGAGATAAACTCCAGCCCTTTACTTTTGTTTTCAGCTAAAATTGCGGCCAATTGCTGTGCTTCATCTTGATTAGTGAAATCACTATAGCCGTATTTAATCACTTGAGTATCCCAAACGCCCATACCAGCAGCATAGCCTCGGCTTACATCTAACTTACCTTGCTCATTAAAGCTCAGTAACGGATGTGGATAATCCATTACAGAGGCTCTGTCAGCCACTGACGCTGCAAAGTTATGCGAAATACCTAAAGTATGCCCTACTTCATGGGCGCTTAATTGACGAATACGATCAAGTGCCATGGCTTGTAAACGCTTAGCCACTTCATTGCCTTCAAAGTATGGAGCAGCTAATGCTTCTGCAATTAGGATGTCTTGACGAACACGCAGTGACCCGAGTGTCACATGACCTTTGATAATTTCACCTGTTCGCGGGTCAATCACAGAGCTGCCATACGACCAGCCACGTGTTGCACGGTGCACCCATTGGATCACGTTATAGCGCACATCCATAGGGTCTGCATCATCAGGTAATACTTTAACGATAAAAGCATTCTTGTAGCCTGCTGCACTAAATGCATCATTCCACCATTTAGCACCATCAAGTAACGCTGTTTTAACTGGCTCAGGTACGCCCGGATCTAAATAATAAACAATCGGTTCAACGGGTTCGCTGATTGGTAAGCTCGGATCTTTTTTCGCTAAACGATGACGTGGGATGTAACGCACATACATAGACTCACCCAGCTCAGCCGCATAATCTTTATGCTCAATGCTCCAAAAACCTGCTTGAGGATGGAATTTGCGCGGGGTGTAATTATCATCAGGTAACTCAATTAATGAATGATGCATATGCACTGTCAGCGCATAGGGGTCGGCACTCACTTGGCGAACATACTTACCCGGGTTATTTCCTTGAAAAGTAAGCACGGCTTCTAATTCTGTATTTTTTTCAAATGCTTTTGAACGCGCTAAATAAACTGCACTGCGGTTGCTATCTAAGTTAAAACTTCCTTGCCCAGTTGCCGATAAACGACGGCTCACACCATGAACATCGCTTAATAGGTAAGGTGTATAATCAACTAATACAGCAGTGTCTGATTGAGCAACAACACTAAAACCCGCTAAAATACTTGATGCGAATGCTTCTTTAATACTTTGTTGTTCCGCAAGATTATTAGTGTTAGCGCGGTAATAAGTATTAATGGCTCTTAGCATCACCTTATCACCAAAACGCTCAAACTGTACTAAGTGAGTATCACCTAACTGACCACGATCTAAGCCAATATCGTTTGAGCCAACACCGTAAGGTAGGCTTTGTTGTAATAAAAATTGCTGCTCGAGTTTATCCACCTCAAGGTACAATTTGCCGTTTTCTGTATCGTAATAAAATGAAAAATAGCCCGAAAAATGAGTCATTTTTTCAGTAAAATCATTTATAGACTTAATTGCTGCGTGTGCTTGAGTTATCATAGTAAGTAGCACAGCTAAGAGCAGATATCGTAGTAATGGTATTTTTTGCATAATCTTATCTTTGTTATTCGCGTTTTAAATACTGTATAGGTATTAAGCAGTATAAAGTACCGTTTATAAAAATCAGCTATTTAAGACGAAATTCAGCGCTTGCTAAGACATTCTCTCTCACACTAAAAATGTCTGGCTACAACGTTATCAGGAAAATAGAATGCGTAGACTCCCACCGGTATTGTTAGAAGATGGTTGCCCTCGTGAACTGATCTCATTGATCAGAACGGTACTTGCGGCATGTAAAGAGATTTCATTTCGTGTTGGTCAAGGCGCCCTATCTGGCGTATTAGGCTCAACCCTAGACGAAAACATTCAGGGTGAAACACAGAAAAAACTCGACGTTCTAACTAACCAACTTTTAAAAGATATTTTATTAGAATCGGGCTACGTAAAAGCCATTGCCTCTGAAGAAGAAGACTTCACTGTTGCAGGTAATCCAAATGCCAACTACATTGTTGCATTCGACCCACTTGACGGTTCATCAAATACTGATATCAACTCGCTCGTTGGTACGATTTTCTCAATTATGGCGGCGCCTGAAGGCTCTGATCCAGCTGACCCAAGTATCTTTATGCAACCAGGTAAGAACCAAGTTGCGGCAGGTTACGTGTTATATGGCCCATCAACCGTATTAGCTCTTACCACAGGTAAAGGCACGCGCTTTTTCACTTTAGATAAAACTCACGGCACCTTCTTATTAACGCAAGAGTTTGCAAAAATCCCAGAAGAGACCAGCGAATTTGCTATCAATGCTTCAAATCAACGCCATTGGCAACCTGCGATGCAAAATTATATTAACGATTTGCTAGCCGGTGACACAGGCCCGCGCGGCCGTAACTTCAATATGCGCTGGATTGCTGCAATGGTGGGTGATGTTCATCGTGTATTATGCCGTGGTGGTATCTTCACGTACCCAACAGACACGAAAGATCCAAACAAACCAAACAAATTACGTTTATTATACGAAGCAAACCCAATGGCAATGCTAATTGAGCAAGCTGGCGGTATTGCCTCTACAGGTACTGAGCGCATCATGGAGATTCAACCTGATGCCATCCACCAGCGAGTGGCGGTGATCTTAGGCTCTAAAAATGAAGTTGAAACCTGCTTAAGCTACCATAAGTAACCCGAGCTCTTAATAACAAAAACCGTGCTTGTAATAACAAACACGGTTTTTTTGTTGCTCCAATCTAAACACAAAAAACCCAGCCTAAGCTGGGTTTTTTAAAGCTATTCATTAAAAGAACTTACTTCTTTTTAACTGCTTTTTTGTTTGGAAGGTCAGTGATTGAACCTTCGAAGATTTCAGCAGCTAGACCGATTGATTCGTTTAGCGTTGGGTGAGCGTGAATAGTTAACGCTAGGTCTTCACCGTCTGCGCCCATTTCAACTGCTAGGCCGATTTCACCTAACATTTCACCTGCGTTGATACCAACCATAGCACCACCGATAACGCGACCTGAGTCTTTATCGAAGATTAGCTTAGTTTGACCTTCAGTACGTGCTGAAGCGATTGCACGGCCAGAAGCAGCCCAAGGGAATACCGCAGTTTCGATGTTTAAGCCTTGCTCTTTAGCTTCTTTCTCAGTTACACCAACCCATGCGATTTCTGGGTCTGTGTATGCGATTGAAGGAATGCACTTAGGATCGAAGAAGTGTTTCTGACCTGAGATAACTTCTGCTGCAACGTGAGCTTCGTGAACCGCTTTGTGCGCAAGCATTGGCTGACCAACGATATCACCGATAGCGAAGATGTGATCAACGTTTGTTTTAAGCTGCTTATCAACATTGATGAAACCACGCTCATCAACGTTAACGCCTGCTTTATCAGCGTCAAGTAATTTACCGTTAGGTGTACGACCTACAGCTACAAGTACTTTGTCGTAACGTACTGCGTCAGCTGGTGCGTTTTTACCTTCGAATGAAACGTATAGACCGTCTTCTTTCGCTTCAACGCCAACTACTTTAGTAGAAAGCATTACGTTGAACTTGTTCTTAACGTATTTTTGGTAGATCTTGATAACGTCTTTATCAGCTGCTGGTACTAATTGATCAGCAAATTCAACAACGTCGATTTCAGAACCTAGCGCACGGTATACAGTACCCATCTCAAGACCGATGATACCACCACCTAAAACAAGAAGCTTCTCAGGAACATCTTTAAGCTCTAGTGCACCTGTTGAGTCAATTACGCGGTCATCTTCAGGGATGAAAGGTAAATTAACAGGTTGAGAACCTGCAGCGATAATAGCATTATCAAATGTGATCGTTGTTGTACCGTCTTCACCTTCAACAGCTAGTGTGTTGCTACCAGTGAATTTACCGTAGCCGTTAACTACTTTCACTTTACGCATTTTAGCCATGCCGTCTAGGCCGCCAGTTAATTGACCGATTACAGACTCTTTCCAATCACGGATTTTGTCTAGGTCGATTTCAGGCTTACCAAAAGTAACGCCGTGAGATGACATTTCTGCAGCGTCATCAATCACTTTAGCTACGTGTAAAAGTGCTTTTGAAGGAATACAACCCACATTTAGACATACACCGCCTAATGTGTTGCGAGATTCTACCAATGTTACTTCTAAGCCCAAGTCAGCAGCACGGAAAGCCGCAGAATAACCACCAGGACCACCGCCTAGTACAACAACTTGAGTTTTTAATTCGTTGCTCATGCTATTACCTTAAATGTTTGAACGGGACACTGCCCCTAAGTTTAACTGCCATGTTTCTGCAAGGCAGAAAGGGAGAGCAGATATCTATACCAAGATTGTTCTATGGCAAAGATTGTATCATTGCCAATGGTAAAAATCCCAGCAAAAAACACCTTGCTGGGATTTGATTCTTATAAATTATGAGACGATTACATCACCAATTGACGAATATCGCTCATGTAGCTTGCTAGCGTCACAGTAAAGCGTGCTGCTAGTGCACCGTCAATAACCCTATGGTCGTATGACATTGATAATGGAACCATTAATTTAGGTTCAAACTCTTTGCCGTTCCACTTAGGTTTCATTTCTGACTTAGATACACCCAAGATAGCAACTTCTGGCGCATTCACAATTGGCGTGAACGCTGTACCACCGATACCACCAAGGCTTGAGATTGTGAAACAACCGCCTTGCATATCAGATGACGTTAGCTTGCCGTCACGTGCTTTAGCTGAAATTTCCATTAATTCACGAGAAAGTTCAATGATGCCTTTTTTATCAACATCTTTGAATACTGGAACAACCAAGCCGTTTGGTGTATCAACCGCAACACCAATGTTGATGTACTTCTTCAAGATTAAGCTTTCGCCGTCTTCAGACAGTGAAGAGTTAAACGTTGGGAATTCAGCAAGTGCTTTCGCCGCCGCTTTCATCACAAACACAAGTGGTGTGATTTTAACACCCAGCTTTTTCTTCTCAGCAAGCGCGTTTTGCTCTTTACGGAATGCTTCAAGGCTTGTGATATCCGCTTCGTCAAACTGTGTAACATGCGGGATTTGCACCCAGTTACGGTGTAAGTTAGCACCTGATAGCTTCTGAATACGAGAAAGTTTCTTCTCTTCGATTTCACCAAACTTAGCAAAATCAACCTTAGGCCAAGGGATAAGACCTAACTCACCGCCACCCGCATTACCTTTACCTGCAGATAGCTGACCAGATTCAACTTTCTTCACAAGGTCTTTTACGTAGTTTTGTACGTCTTCTTTAACAACACGATTCTTACGACCCGTGCCTTTTACGTTTGCTAGGTTAATACCGAACTCACGCGCTAAACGACGAACAACTGGTGATGCATGTGCATACGCTTTGTTATCTGCAAAACCTTCGTTGCTTGCAGGTGCTGATGCAGGCTTTTCAGCCGCTGGTGCTTTTGCAGCAGGAGCGGCTTCAGCTTTTGCAGGAGCAGGTTCAGCTGCAGCGGGTGCACTACCGGCTACTTCAAATACAAAGATAAGTGAGCCAGTTGATACTTTATCTCCAGCTGCTACTTTGATTTCTTTAACTGTACCGGCAAATGGTGCTGGCACTTCCATTGATGCTTTATCGCCTTCAACGTTTAAGATTGATTGATCTTCTTCAACCTTATCGCCAACAGCAACCATCACTTCGGTTACTTCAACTTCATCACCACCGATATCTGGCACGTTTACTTCTTTAGTGCCAGATGTAGCAGGAGCAGCTTCTGCTGGAGCTGATTCTGCTGCAGGTGCTTCAGAGCCGCTTGATGCTGTTTCAAAAACGAAGATTAAAGAGCCAGTTTTCACTTTATCGCCAGTTGCGATTTTGATCTCTTTAACAGTACCAGCAAATGGCGCAGGTACTTCCATTGATGCTTTATCGCCTTCAACGCTTAATAAAGATTGCTCTTCTTCAACCGTGTCACCTACCGCAACCATGATTTCAGTTACTTCAACTTCATCATCGCCTATATCTGGTACAGTCACTTCCTGTGTAGCAGAAGCTGAAGACGCAGCTGCTGGAGCTGGCGCTTCTTCTTTAGCCTCTGCAGGAGCCGCAGCTTGTTCTTCACCTTCGAAGATCATGATAAGTGAACCCGTCGTTACCGTATCACCTTCAGCTACTTTAATTTCTTTAACCGTACCTGCTTGTGCAGCAGGTACTTCCATTGATGCTTTATCGCCTTCAACCGTTAATAACGACTGATCAACCTCAACCTTATCACCAACGCTAACAAGGATTTCGGTTACTTCAACTTCATCGCCACCGATATCTGGTACTTTAATTTCAATACTCATTGGAACCTCTTATGCGTATAGCGGGTTAACTTTGTTTGTGTCGATGTCGAACTTCTTGATTGCTTCAACAACCACTGACTTCTCAACTTCACCACGTTTAGCAAGCTCAGATAATGTTGCAACTACAACATAGCCCGCATTAACTTCGAAGTGACGACGTAAGTTTTCACGGCTATCAGAACGACCGTAACCATCTGTACCCAACACTTTATAGTTGCTGCTTGGAACAAATGAACGAACTTGTTCTGCGTAGTTCTTCATGTAGTCTGTTGCTGCAACAGTTACTGCATCTGTTAATGCATTTGTGATGTAAGCAGTCTTTTGTTCTGCTTCAGGGTTAAGCATGTTGAAACGCTCAACATCTTGACCATCACGTGTTAACTCGTTGAATGACGTTACAGAGAATACATCTGAACCAATGCCATATTCTTCGCTGAGGATTTGTGCCGCTTTACGCACTTCCATCATGATTGTACCTGAACCTAGTAACTGTACTTTTGCTTTCTCGCCAGCCACTGTTTCAAGTTTGTAGATACCTTTACGAATACCTTCTTCAGCGCCTTCAGGCATTGCTGGTTGATGGTAGTTTTCGTTCATTAGCGTTAGGTAGTAGAACACGTTTTCTTGGTCTTCACCGTACATGCGACGGATACCGTCTTGCATGATTACTGCTACTTCGTATGCGAATGTCGGATCATAAGAAATACAGTTAGGTACTGTGTTGGCAAGAATGTGGCTATGACCATCTTCGTGCTGTAAACCTTCGCCGTTAAGTGTAGTACGACCAGCTGTCGCACCTAGTAAGAAACCACGTGCTTGTTGGTCACCAGCCATCCACGCCATATCACCTACACGTTGGAAACCAAACATTGAGTAGTAGATGTAGAATGGGATCATCGGTAAATCGTTAGTGCTGTAAGATGTTGCAGCAGCAACCCATGATGACATTGCACCTAACTCGTTGATACCTTCTTGTAGTACCTGACCTGATGTCGCTTCTTTGTAGTAAGAAACGATGTCACGGTCTTGCGGCGTATAGTTTTGGCCATGCGGGTTGTAAATACCGATTTGACGGAATAAACCTTCCATACCAAACGTACGCGCTTCATCTGCGATGATAGGAACGATATTTTTACCAATGCCTTTGTCTTTTAGTAACACGTTAAGTGCACGTACAAAGCCCATTGTTGTTGAGATGTCACGTTTTTGCTCTTCAAGTAGTGGCTTGAACGCATCAACTTCAGGTAATGTTAACTTTTCAGAGAACTTAGCAATACGCTTAGGCGTGTAACCTTGCAGTGCTTCACGACGTGCGTGAAGATACTTGTACTCTTCAGAACCTTCTTCAAGTGTAAGATATGGAAGGTCTTTAATTTCTTCATCAGAAACCAAATCTTGAAGACCTAAACGTGAGCGTAAGTGCTCAACGTGTGTCATGTCCATTTTCTTAACTTGGTGCGCGATGTTTTTACCTTCAGCTGCATCACCCATGCCGTAACCTTTTACAGTTTTAGCTAGGATTACTGTTGGACGATCTTTGGTTTCTTCCGCTTTTTTGAATGCAGCGTAAAGTTTTGATGGCTCATGACCACCACGCTTAAGTGCGAAAATTTCTTCATCAGTCATATCAGCAACAAGTGCTGCTGTTTCTGGGTAACGACCAAAGAAGTGCTCACGAACGTATGCACCATCTTTCGCTTTATATGTTTGGTAATCACCGTCAATGGTTTCGTTCATTAACTGCAGTAATTTACCTGTTGTATCTTTAGCTAGTAGGATATCCCAACCGCTACCCCATACAACTTTAATTACGTTCCAGCCAGCACCTTTGAATAGACCTTCAAGCTCTTGAATGATCTTGCCGTTACCCATTACTGGGCCATCTAAACGCTGTAAGTTACAGTTGATTAGGTAACATAGGTTATCTAGCTTCTCACGCGCAGCAAATGAGATTGCACCACGTGATTCTGGCTCATCCATCTCACCATCGCCTAAGAAAGCGTATACACGTTGGTTTTTAGTGTCTTTTAAACCACGACCATCTAGGTATTTAAGGAAACGCGCTTGGTAGATTGATGCAATCGGACCAAGACCCATAGATACTGTAGGGAACTGCCAGAATTCAGGCATTAATTTAGGGTGTGGATATGAAGGAAGACCTTTACCATCAACTTCTTGACGGAAGTTATCAAGCTGCTCAGCTGTTAAACGACCTTCAACAAATGCACGTGCATAGATACCAGGAGAAATATGGCCTTGGTAATACACTAAGTCACCGCCGTCTACATCGTTTGGTGCTTTGAAGAAGTGGTTAAAACACACTTCATAGAATGCAGCAGAAGACTGGTAAGACGCCATATGGCCGCCTAAGTCTAGATCTTTTTTCGACGCACGTAATACGATCATGATCGCATTCCAACGGATGATTGAACGAATACGACGTTCAATGTTTACGTCACCTGGGTAAGCAGGCTCTTGATCTACCGGAATGGTATTAACGTAGTTAGTAGTCGTGCCAGTAGGCATATCAACACCGTCTAAACGGGCTTGCTCTAACACTTGCTCAAGTAAATATTGAGCTCGTTCTACACCTTCTTCGCGCACAACAGATTCAAGGGCTTGTAACCACTCTTGTGTTTCTAGCGCGTCTACGTCAATTTTATTGACTTCAGACATATGGAGGTTTCCTTATGTTTAAAATACTAATTATTTTAATAAATCTTAAATTAAGTAGTTAACTAAACTTAGCTAATCACTTGCTTAATGTTGTTTGGTGCGTCTTAAACTACGTTCAATCCGCGAATGCTCTTTGCCAGCCTCAAGTAAGGCTTCTTCGATAAAGGCTAAATGAGCATTACTAGCAAGACGTGCTTGCTCTGGGTTTCCTTCAATAACCGCATCCATCAACAGCCGCCTATGCTCTGCAAGCTGTTGGCTGATCTGTGGTTTTTTTAACAGTACAGTTAAATTCTGTAATACATTTTGCTCTAGTAGAGCCTGCATCCCTCTAACTAGATGTAGTAACACCACGTTATGAGATGCTTCAGCCACACTAAAATGGAATGCATTAATGGCTTTTGCTTTTTGCACAATGTCATCGTTAACAAGCGCGATATTATCAAAGCTTTGTTTTACTTTTTTAAAGTCATTGGTGGTACCACGCATAGCCGCGTAATAAGCCGCGATCCCCTCAAGGGCATGACGAAATTCAAGTAAATCAAATTGTGACTCTGGATGCTTACTGATCAAATCAAAAAGCGGATCAGTGAGCCCCTCTTCAAGTTGATTTTTTACAAAGGTTCCGCCGCCTTGGCGACGTGTCACCAAGCCTTTTGCTTCTAGCTTTTGGATTGCCTCACGCAGTGAAGGTCGCGACACTTCAAATTGTTTCGCAAGCTCACGTTCCGGAGGAAGCTTTTCACCTGGCGCTAACGATCCCTCGAGAATCATATTCTCAAGTTGCTGTAAAATAACATCAGATAATTTTGCTGCTTTAATCTTTAAAGACATTTATTAACGTCCGCATTGTTATGCATTAACCCTATAAATATCGGGTACTTAACTTTGTGCCTTGACCAAAAAGGTAAATTGGTCATACCAAATTGAGACATACGGTATCAAAAACCCGTATTTCTGTCAATTTCAGTGCGATTTAAGACTAATAACACCCTAACGCAATTCGCTTAAAGATTAAACAGTATGGATTAAAGTGACTTTTTCTGAAGGAAAAAACAATAAAAATTAAATGGTCAGACCAGATTGGTAAGCACTAGGTATTACATCTAAGCATTTAGTCATCAGATAGTAGATGTTAGTCTATTTGAATGACTTGGAAGCAAGTACAGGTAGGATGCACTTCAGTGCTGAAAAATCAGAACTCAATAGAAGTGCACTAACAGAGCAATTTATGAATAAAGTCATTCCTACAATCTACTACGCCAAACCACCAAATAAAGTAAGTGCTGCAATAATCACTAAAAAGAACAATACATTTCTTTTTACAAGTTTCATCATGCAGGTGGCTTCGTAAGTACAGCCAAAATGTTGTTGCTCTATTTGCTCAGCAGCAAGTGCGGTTTGCGTAACGACTTTTCGGTTACTAACTGAAAAGTCGAGCACATACTTCAACCAACAACTGGTGCCTTTATTAAAGTTACCAATCACTAAATAACCAAAGCTAGCAACACGTGCTGGTAACCAATCGAGCCAAAACAGTAAGCTATGAATCAGTTTAAAACGTTTAGCATAGACAACACTGTGATCGTCCCTTACCTTGTCTGCAAAGGTTCGAACTAGTGCATAAAGCACCGCGCCTGGTACACCTAAAACCACAAACCAAAAAATCACTGCACAATAAAAACGAAAATTTAGCCATGCTAGCGTTTGCCCAAATGTCTCACCATGGGGCTGATCTTCTGTTTTCTTTTGCCCCATCTGTAATGCAAATAAAGAAGCAGCTTCTTGATCGTTACGTGTTAATGCATTTAAGTATGACTTATATAAAGCACGCTGCTTAGCACAGCCAAAGCAAACCAACAGTACAGCAACATTCACAGCTAACTGCCAAATTATAAAATCTGAGAATTGATAAACTAGTCCAACGGCAACCACTGGTAACATTAACCAAATCAAAAAGCCTATTGGGGAATTGAATAAGCCTTTTTCTGAAAGGTGTTTTTGCGAGTGCTTAAGATAGGAGTTGGCATAAAAACCGATTTGCCAATAATCAGCCCGCGCCCCTAAACGCTCAATCACCAAAGCAATAATTATTGAAATTAAGATCATGCTTTTACCTATATCCTTTAACTAAAACACTAAATCAAAATAGTATTGCCAATCGAAACTTCTACCTGGATCCGTTTTTCGGCCCGGTGCAATGTCACAATGACCAACGATACGCGAACGATTAATATCTGGGTACTTTTCGATTAATGCCGATGTCACCAAGTGTAATGCATTATATTGTGCTTGGGTATACGCTTGCGTGTCGGTGCCTTCAAGCTCAATACCAATACTAAAGTCATTACAGCGTTCTCTGCCTTCAAATGTTGATACGCCTGCATGCCAAGCTCGTTTGGTAAAAGGAACATACTGAATTATCTCTCCTGTACGACGAATAAAGCAATGGGCGGAAACCCGCAAACCCTCTAAATCAGCAAAGCTCTCATGCGCAGAACAATCAATACATCCCATAAATAAATCATCAACATAAGGTGTTGCAAACTGCCCTGCCGGCAAAGAAATATTATGAATGACCAATAATGAGACTTCATTATCAGGGCGTTCATCATAATGTGCACATGGACGTTGTAACACATTGTTTAATTGACCAAGTTCATTTATATGCATTTTAAAAACTAACAATGACAGTAAAGTTAAATAGTGTAAATGGTTAAAAACTTAGGGTCTAGTTAGATTCATTTTCGCTAAGGAGGATGCGATTAAGCCTCCTCTACTGGCGGTCGATCTTTAACTTCTAATAAGGGGTTAAACATAGTAAAATTTCGCCAATTTATTCATAAACAATGAGCTTTCTACATGTCAGTCCCTCACTCTTTAATTAGCCAATTGGTTAAACTTGCCCTTGATGAAGATTTGAATTACCAAAGCGCCGGTGACGGTGATATCACCGCACAGCTGATACCTGAAAACGAGCAAGCGAATGCCAAGGTAATAACTCGTGAAGACTGTGTATTTTGTGGAAAAGAGATTATTTTAGAAGTATTTAACCAAGTCGATCCAACAGTGAAAGTTGATGTACTGGTAAATGATGGCGATAAAGTCGCAGCGAATGCCACTTTGTTTACAGCATCTGGTTCAGCTCGCGCTATTTTAACTGCAGAGCGCACGGCCCTTAACTTTGTACAAACACTTTCTGGCACAGCAACAACAACTGCTCGTTATGTAAAAGAGCTAGAAGGTACAACCACACAGCTACTCGATACACGCAAAACAATTCCTGGCTTACGGGCGTTACAAAAATACGCAGTTAAATGTGGTGGTGGCGCGAATCACCGCATCGGGCTATTTGATGCATTTCTTATTAAAGAAAACCACATCGCTGCATGTGGCGGTATTGATAAAGCAGTAGCACAAGCAAAAAGCAACCACCCTACAAAGCCAGTTGAAGTAGAAGTAGAATCACTTAATGAGCTTGAGCAAGCAATCACTGCGGGTGCTGATATCATTATGCTCGACAACTTCACCGTTGAGCAAATTCAGCAAGCAGTCACAATAACAGATAAGCGCGCAAAACTTGAAGTGTCTGGCAATATGACACTCGAAACTCTTAAAACTTACTCGCAAGCAGGTATAGATTTTATCTCGAGCGGTGCACTTACAAAAAACTTACAATCAATCGATCTATCCATGCGATTTGACGGCTAACTTCCCCTTTATACGTATTTAGTGACTTACCTAATTTATTGACAAGAAAATAAAAAAAGCATTAAATACGTAAAAAGCTTAGGTGAGTAACAAAAAACATACATTTGTTTGATGTAGATCAACCTTTTGTATTAACCTACTCATAACTAAAAGTTAAACTATAAACATTTCAATGATTTACAGCAGGCGCATAGACTTTACTAATGGGTTCCCCCTATTTTAGAGGCTTGACCTGTCTCAAAGTAAGGCCGGAAAGTTCAGAAAAACCGCTTGTCTTACAGTAAAATAGCTTTCAAATGCATTGAATAATGCTAAAGTAATTTTATATGCTTTGAACATGGGATGTTTGTTGAAAACTTTGTTATCAATCACGCTATATTTGAAGACATTTAAATTAAAACTGTAAGATTTAACCTGTAAGTTGAGCCTTGGATTTACAACGCTGAAGTTATAGCTAAACTTACTAAATCATCATATCCTTTAGGAGAGGAACAAATGACACAACAAAAGCAACAGGGTTTCACCCTAATTGAATTAATGATTGTAATTGCAATCATCGGTATTCTTGCAGCTATCGCACTACCGCAATACCAAACTTACACTAAAAAAGCACGTTTTTCTGAAGTAGTTTTAGCTGCATCTTCGGCTAAAGGTCTTGTTGATGTGTGCTATCAGACTCGTGGGGCTGGTAATTTAGATAACTGTGACACAGCTGCCGAAATTGGCCTGAACTCAACTGGCGCGGCTGCCGGTGATCATGTTGCAGAAGTTAAAGTAGAAGCTAAAGGAAAGGTAACAGCAACAGGCGCAGCTTCTGTTGATGGAAAGACTTATATCCTTACGCCTACAGCAAAAAATGGCACTCTTGTTTGGGCACAATCAGGTGATTGTGTAGCAGCAGGTATCTGCTAATTGTAAGCTTATTTAATTGTGAAAAAACCTAATGGTTTTACACTAATCGAGCTAATGGTAACGGTGGCAATATTAGGTCTTCTGTTATCATTGGCTCTTCCTGCCTATAACAACCATTTCAAACGTTCTAAATTCACTGAAGTTGTGCTTGCCAGTAATGCTTTGCAAAGAGCGGTTGAGCTTTGTTATCACAGGTATGTTGATTTATCTAAATGCGACACCTTCACTAAGCTAGGTCGTAAAAAAACCGATTTTACTTCTCCTAAACATGTATCAAACATTGAAATCACGAATTCGGGGAATTTTATTATTACATCAACAGCGACTGCTGATGCGTCTGAGTCGAATGGTGATACTTATATAATGCAAGGGCAATTAAATGCTGGTCAATTAATATGGAAGTTGTCACAAACTAGCACTTGTATCAGCGGTGGTACTTGCTAAAAAAAGACCATGCCCTCTTTGGTACTTTTTAATTTAACTAGCCCTGATTTAGAAATCACTTCGCAAGGTGATTCATTACATTCGCTCGATAACGGAACTTCCACAAAATATTCATACATTTCAATCGGTGGTACGGCATGTTTTATCATCATTTCATAAAAAGCTCTTTCATTACTTTGCACTGTAGGCTCATTAAAGTGATATAAAGCTTCTTCATGGTTTACTCTTCTATCCTCACTTTTTAACACCGTAAAGTAGGAGTTTTGCCATTTAACAATATAGGCCAAACGTTGACCATCTATCTGAGTAATACCATAAGCAAGCGATACAATCTGTAACATGAGGATACAGCCAAAATTAATTGAGTTTTCACGCTTCGACTTTAGTGGCGATAGCAACCAGAAGTTAAATATTGGGCCCAATACAAGATCAATTGAAAGAATAATTACTGTAATACCCACTAAATCAGTGAGTAAGTATCGCCCATGATTAAACCAGCTAAAAAAAAGCCAAGTGGCAACTATAAACAAGAACAAGCTACCCACTAGAAAATGAATAAAACTCCAAACAAACTTTGTTCTATAAACCTTTAATGTATTTTGCACTTTTGAGACCCGAATCCTCTGAATCTTCATATTTAAGCAAGATAACATCACCTTATCAATTGTTTCAGCCTCAAAAGGCCGCTACTATTAAGCTATTAAACATCAATCAGTAACATATGGATTTACAATGAGTAAAGTTCAAGAAAAGCAATCTTTAGATACTTTTGAATGGGTTGGTGTAAGTGCTCGAGGTAAAAAACTTGAGGGTGAGCTTTCAGGGCAAAGCATTGCTTTAGTCAAAGCGCAGTTACGAAAGCAAGGTATTACGCCTTCAAAAGTTAAGCGTAAAGCAAAACCAATGTTTGGCTCACGTGTACAGAAAATAACCTCTAAGGATATCGCCCTAATTTCTAGACAAATTGCAACTATGCTGATGGCAGGTGTTCCCCTAATTCAGTCTATTGAAATGATAGACTCTGGTGCAAAGAACAAAAGCGTTGCAAAATTAATGGAGGGTATTGCTGATGAAGTAAAAGCAGGTATTCCCCTTTCTCAAGCTTTACGAAAGCACCCTCGCTATTTTGATGATCTTTATTGCGACTTAGTTGCATCTGGTGAGCAGTCAGGCGCACTTGATAAAATTTATGACCGTGTTGCGCTTTATAAAGAAAAAGCAGAGGCTCTTAAATCAAAGATTAAAAAAGCCATGTTTTATCCTATTGCGGTTTTGGTGGTTGCTATAATCGTAACATCTATTTTGCTGATATTTGTCGTGCCGCAATTCCAAGATATTTTTAACGGCTTTGGCGCAGAGCTACCTGCTTTTACTCTTATGGTAATTGGTATTTCGGAGTTTATGCAGGAATATTGGTGGGTAATGCTAATCATTGTAGTAGCTGCAGGCTATATTTATAAAGAAGCACTTCTTAAGAGCAGAAAACTCAGGGATGCCAATGATAGAGCAATATTAAAACTACCTGTTGTTGGTATGATTTTAAATAAAGCAGCTGTTGCACGATACGCTCGTACGCTCTCAACGACTTTTGCGGCAGGTGTACCTTTAGTTGACGCACTCGATTCTGCTGCTGGCGCTTCTGGCAACGCGGTATACCGTTATGCGATTTTAGAGATAAAAGCCGAAGTAAGCTCTGGTAATTTAATGAACTGGGCAATGCGCAACACAAAAATTTTCCCAGATATGGTAGTGCAGATGGTGGCTATTGGTGAAGAGTCAGGTTCGCTAGATGGTATGCTTGCAAAGGTAGCAACTATTTATGAGCAAGAAGTTGATGATGCCGTTGATGGCTTATCAAGCTTACTTGAGCCTTTAATTATGGTTGTATTAGGCGTCCTTGTTGGTGGGTTAATTGTTGCTATGTACTTGCCTATCTTCCAATTAGGCTCAGTGATTTAAAATATAACTGTAAGAAAAATACTAAACCTTGATTGATAGTTTGCAATATAAAATAAATAATAAAAACGGTTCAACACAGCGAAATAAAATCGGCCTATAAATGGCCAGAAGTTAGGTAATTTAATGGAAAACTTTTTTCTTGATATAACCACTGCAATGCAAAGTCAGCAGTGGTTTTATTTTTTGACTGTGGGCTTAGTTAGCCTGTGTATTGGTAGCTTTTTAAATGTGGTGATTTATCGTTTGCCACGGATGATGAAACGAGAATGGCAAACGGAATGCCGTATTGTATTGGCCGGTGAGCTCAATTCAAAACAGCAAACAGAACAAGACCCCTTTAACTTAGTAAAACCTAATTCAACTTGCCCTACATGCAAAGCACCAATAAAAGCTTGGCAGAATATTCCTGTACTAAGTTGGTTATTACTCAAAGGTCGTTGTGCCAGTTGCAAAACACCGATTTCGGTGCGTTATCCTATTGTTGAAATTTTAACAGCTGTTTTAAGTTTAATAGTTGCAGCTGTGTTTGGTCCAACTAAATTAGCTCTACTTTATATATTAATTACTTGGGTTTTGGTCGCTTTAACCTTTATAGATATAGATCATATGTTACTGCCTGATCAGCTCACATTGCCATTGGTTTGGTTAGCATTAATTGCTGCAACTTTGGATATTACCATTGCTCCGAGCGATGCTATTATCGGCGCCGCAGTTGGCTACCTGAGCTTATGGAGTGTCTACTGGTTATTCAAGCTTGCTACTGGTAAAGAAGGCATGGGTTATGGCGACTTTAAACTGTTAGCTGTGTTTGGTGCGCTACTAGGCTGGCAAGATATTTTAACTATCGTGCTATTATCAAGTGTCGTTGGTGCCATCATTGGCATTACACAAATAATCATTCAAGGTAAAGATAAAACCACGCCAATCCCATTTGGGCCTTACCTTGCGATTGCTGGTTGGGTCACTTTGCTATGGCGTGAGCAAATTCAAGCCTATTACTTTAACTTTTTAGGTTACTGATTATGGCAAAGTGGATTTTAGGAATTACTGGCGGTATTGGCTCTGGAAAAAGCGCGGTAAGCGCAATGTTTGAAGAACTTGGAATTAAAGTAGTCGACGCTGATGTTGTTGCCAGAGAAGTTGTCGAGCCAGGCTCAACGGGTCTAAAAAAAATTACTGAATATTTTGGTGATGAAATACTCACGAGTAGCAGCACACTCGATCGCGCAAAACTAAGAACAATAATCTTTGCTGATGAATCTAAAAAACAATGGCTAAATAGCTTATTGCACCCGCTTATTAGAGAATCAATGCTGAGGCAATTACAAAAGGCCACCAGCTCCTATGTAATATTAGTTGCACCACTACTATTCGAAAATGGCTTAGAGAAATTTTGTAACCGCACTTTGCTCGTTGACGTTCCGGTTGAGGTGCAAATAACGAGAACCACGGCACGCGATAATGTTTCCACTGAATTAGCTGAGCAAATCATAGCCTCACAAATGTCTAGAGACGATAAGCTACTAAAAGCGGATGATATTTTAGATAACAATCGTCCTCTTAGAGAGGTTTTTCTAACAGTTAAAGAGTTACATCTCTCATATTTAGCATCTGCACAACAATAGCTAATTCAAAATAGAATGCTAATATTAATTAGCACGTCACAAACTAACCCAAAAGAATTAGCAATAAATGTAAATACATGAGTTTATGATGATTTTATTTTGCAATTTTGACTAAATCAGACAAGACTGATGTTATACCCTAATTTTTTCTGGTAAATTGTGGCAAAGATAGGCTCAACTTAGGTGCGCAATGAATATAAACTCACCGCTTCTCAGAAAGTACATTACTCTTGGACGTATTGATGCCGAGACAGTAAAGTTAAAACAAAAAGAGTATAGTTCTACCGCAGAGCTTATAGCTAAAAGTTGCGGTATGGATGGTCGTGAACTTGCCGAGCAATGCACCGATCTATTTCGTGTTCCTTATTTTGATATTAAAGACTTTGATGTCACAAAAATTTCTGAAGAGCTGATCAAAGAAAAACTCATTCGCGAGCATCACATTCTGCCACTTGTAAAAAAAGGCAGTAAGCTCTATATAGCCGCATCGGATCCGACCGACTATGGTGCATTTGAAAACTTTGAGTTTAGTACAGGTCTCTCATGCGAAGTCGTGGTTGTTGATTACAATCAACTCGAAAATAAAATTGAACAATTATTCGATGCGACCGGAAGTTTACATCTTAGCGAAAGCGAATTTAAAGAGCTTGGCGAGCTTGAAACCGAAACCTCAACTGATTTAGCAGCTAAAGATGAAGACAAAGACGATGCACCGATTATTGTCTACATCAATAAAATTTTAATGGATGCAATTAAAAAAGGCGCGTCGGATTTACACTTTGAACCTTATGAACACCGATATCGTGTGCGTTTTCGTATTGATGGTATTTTGCATGAGATGGCAAGCCCGCCAAATAGCTTGGCTAGCCGCTTATCTGCACGTATCAAGGTTATGTCGCGACTAGATATCGCAGAAAAACGTAAACCTCAAGATGGTCGTATTAAGCTTAAAATAACCGAACGTAAAAGTATCGATTTTCGTGTAAGTACATTGCCTACATTATGGGGCGAGAAAATCGTAATGCGTATTCTCGACTCATCAAGTGCCATGCTCGGTATCGATGTCCTTGGCTATGAGCCTGAGCAGAAGAAGCTTTACATGGATGCACTTGAGCAGCCACAAGGGATGATCTTGGTGACAGGTCCTACAGGGTCTGGTAAAACCGTATCACTTTATACTGGTTTAAACATTCTCAACCAGCCAGAGCGTAATATTAGTACCGCCGAAGATCCAGTAGAGATAAACCTTGAAGGGATAAACCAAGTACAAATTAATCCAAAAGCTGAAATGACCTTTGCTAACGCATTAAAAGCATTCTTACGACAAGATCCTGATGTTGTCATGGTTGGTGAGATCCGTGATCTTGAAACCGCTGAAATCGCGATTAAAGCAGCACAAACGGGTCACTTAGTTTTATCAACTCTACACACAAACTCAGCGCCAGAAACCCTAACTCGTCTTTTAAATATGGGGGTGCCTGCTTATAACGTAGCAAGTTCAATTAGTCTTATTATTGCACAGCGTCTAGCAAGACGACTTTGCCCTAAGTGTAAAACACCAGAAACACTACCTGATGAAGAACTGATTCGCCAAGGTTTTGATAAAGACAAGCTTAGTGAGATACAACTATTTGCACCTAAAGGTTGTGATAGTTGCACTGAGGGTTATAAAGGACGTGTTGGTGTCTATGAAGTAATGCAGATCACACCTGAAATTGCGCAAATTATTATGCGTGGTGGTAATTCCTTAGAGATTGCAGAAGTAGCATTAAGATCAGGATTCAATAACTTACGATTATCTGGACTCAAAAAAGCCGCAGCGGGTGTCACCTCACTTGCAGAAATCAATCGAGTAACGAGTTTCTAACTCGTTACTGGATTCTCTCACTCCAGTTCAGTAAGATCAGCCTAAATGAATTATTGAGAAGCAGCAATGCCAACTGTTGTAAATTGTCCAACCTGTAAAGAAAAAGTGGAGTGGTCAGAACAAAGTCCGTTCCGTCCATTCTGTTCAAAACGATGTCAACTTATTGATTTAGGTGAGTGGTCATTCGAAAATAATCGAATTTCAACACCTATTAGCAATGCTAATGAGCTTAGCCAAGATATGATTGAAGATATTGAAGCCATGCTCGCTAAAAATGACGACTCATTCTTTAAAGAGTAAATTTAAAGTAGAACCAACCCGCAATAATACTTAATCACTTTGAGGGATTAAACCTGTCGCTACCTGGGTTAAAAATTTCTGAATTACGACTGCATGGATGCAGAAGGTAGAGCAATGCAGGATCAATTGCCGAGCACAACTAAATAACGAAATTTTTGCCTTGTTATCAACGAGGTTTTGCTGCCTCAAAATAGACCACTTTATTAAGCGCATTGGTATAAAATACAAAAATGCGGCATTTGCCGCATTTTATTTATTAATAGTAACTCGCTTTTAACCTTCAGAGCGCTCACCTTTACGCTCGCCACGATTTCCATGATGACCCTTTTTATGGCCTTTTTTACGAAGATGCTTTTTAATTTCTTGGTAGCTTTCACGTTGCTCAGTATTCAAAACCTGCCAAATATCATGCTCTGATTTCATCTTTAACAAGGCAAACTGCTGAGCTTTCGCCTGACGTGCTTTGATTAGCTCAAGAGCCGCATTTTCGTCAAATTTTGCTGTAGATAATAATACATCCATTTTTTCTTTGTGAGCTGCACGAGCGGCTTTCATTGCATCTTTGTCACCACGTAACGCTTCAAATTGCGTTTTCTGCTCAGCAAAAATCGCTTTTAGTTTCGTTTGCTGCTCTTCTGTAAGTTGTAATTTATCAATACCGCGCTCAGAAAGTAAAAAGCGTGCTTGTGGGTTCATTCCACGATTAAAGTCACCTTTTGCCATTGCTGAAGTAGTACCAACACTGGCAGCTGCTAAGCCACAAACAAGTACGAATTTAGAAAGTTTATTCGAAATAGTCATAATCATTACCTTTTGTTGAGTGGTGTTCCAGAGTCGTTTTCGACTGATGAGTTAACTATACTCATTACAATGCAAAGGAACGCAAAGCAGTGTAAAGGTTGTGTAAAGATTCACTTTTACACAATTTACTGAGTAAAATAACCTCAAAGAATTAAACTGCTAGGTGTCAAATGAAACTATTAATGATCGACGACGATACAGGGTTGTGCGAATTACTCAGTGAGTACTTAACAGCACAGGGATTTACAGTAGATTGTTTTCATGATGGCGCTGAAGGACTAAAACAAGCACTGCAATATAACTACGAACTTATTCTACTTGATGTGATGCTTCCCTCTATGGATGGGTTTGAAGTCTTAAAACAATTAAGGCAGCATAAACTCACTCCTGTGATCATGCTAACAGCCAAAGGAGAGGACTTTGATCGTATCTTTGGGTTAGAGCTTGGCGCTGATGATTATATTGCCAAACCATTTAATCACAGAGAGCTACTAGCTCGCGTTAAAGCAATTACCCGTCGTATTGAACATATTAATAGTCTGTCTAATCAACATAGCAATTCGTTAAGTGTAAACAGTATCAATATTAACTTTGCAACACGTGAGGCCTCAGTAAACGACAACATCCTCAGCCTAACAGGTACTGAATATGAAATTCTTGCAATGTTAGTAGACCATGCAGGAGAAGTGATCAGTAAAGAACAAATAAGTGAACAAGTATTGGGGAGACGCCTTGCTCCGTTTGACCGGTCAATAGATATGCATGTGAGTAATATTCGTAAGAAAATAGCTGAACATGTCAACAATGAACGAATAAAAACAATACGTGGTAGTGGCTACGTACTCATTCAAGGTGAATAACATGACACCTCCTAGTTGGTTAAAGCACCCACGTCACTACCTATTTTTAAAAATCTTTGTATGGTTTTGGATTACCGTGCTGGCCACTATTACCCTACTCGTTTTTTTGAGTCAACTAACCAGCAATGTAGGCAGTGATAATCTACGCGGCCCGATGCTAAAAAACTTGCAGTACACTGCAAAAAGTATTGAGCGGATAGTTGCTAAACATGGCAAATCAACGCAAGAAGTATTATCCCATCCGCGCTTTTCAAAGCATAAATTGCTGTACTTAAATGGTGACGTACATGGAGTTGAAATGCTCAGTGAACCTATCTCTAAAGACATTGACTTAAGTTTGCTTAACTTTACTAAATACATGAGCCCACAAATTATATTTACCGATGAGTATCAAGCTTATGGGCCAATAGAATTAAATGTACCCGAAGGTAAGTTTTACCTCTATGAGATTGACGAGAAACGCAAAAAGCCGTTTTTCGTTAGCTTATGGCTAATGCCAACGTGGTTAAAGCTATTTATCGCTTTAATTGCATCATTAATGCTCAGCTTTTTCTTCAGTCGCAACTTAATTGCACCTATTAATAGCTTAAAAGAAACAGCAAAAAAACTCGCAAATGGTAACTTAGCAGCCCGAGCGGATGTATCGTCCACTCGACAAGATGAACTTGGTGTACTCGGGCGTGATTTTAATGCTATGGCAATACAGCTTGAACAACTTATTACGGCTCAAAAGCGATTACTAGCAGATATTTCTCATGAGCTGCGTTCACCTTTAACGCGCTTAAAAATGGCAACTGGCCTTGCGCAAATGCAGGCTGATGATACCCAACAGGCCTATTTAGAGCGTATCGAAAAAGAGGCCAACCAGCTTGATAAAATGATTGCCGATGTACTACAAGTGTCACGGTTAGAAGCGAAGAGTCAGACCCTTTCATTAAGTACGCAGTCACTACAAATCATAGTCGATCACGTACTTAACGACGCCCAATTTGAAGCCAAACAAAGTAATAAAGTATTGCGTGTTAATGGTGCGCTCACAACCGATATTCGATGTGATGAAACCTTAATTGCCAGTGCGCTTGAAAACGTGCTTCGCAATGCAATTAAGTACGCAGAGCACACCATTTCAATTAACCTAGAAGAGTCTGATGCTATTTACATGACTATTTGCGACGATGGTAAAGGTGTTGATGAAGCAAACCTTGCAAGGCTGTGTGAGCCTTTCTTTCGTCAAGAGCATGCACGCGATAGAAACACCGGTGGTACAGGTTTAGGGCTTGCAATTGCAAAGAATGCGATCTCTGCACATGATGGTACACTAACACTTGAAAACCAAGAACATGGTGGACTTTGCGTTAACATCCGCCTTCCTTTAAAGAGTCAGTAAATGTTTTATAGCACTGAAGCTAGCCTTATAAATAACACAGATCACATCAATCAGTTTTTTTCTGAGCAATTACAAAAAGACTTTCTTAGCACGAATCATGGTCAGCTTTATTATGGTTATGCCATACCTGAGCAAGCAAATACAGCTGTCATCATTAGTAGTGGCCGAATTGAGTCTTTGGTTAAGTATAAGGAGTTACTGTGGGAACTTTATCAAAATGGCTGTGCGGTTTTTAGTGTTGACCACCAAGGCCAAGGTCGCTCTTATCGTCATTTAAAAAACGCTCATAAAGGCTATGTAAATCGTTTTACTGACTATGCAGATGACTTTGCCGTGTTTATTGATAAAGTGGTAAAGCAGCACTGGCAAGGAAAGCAGATTTTACTCGGCCATTCAATGGGGAGTGCCATTGCCTATGATTACCTCTCGCGTTATCAGCATCAGTTTTCAGGTGCTTTTTTATCCGCGCCAATGTTTGATATTCACACCAAAGGTACACCAAAGCCTTTAGCAAAACTGGCAGCTAAAATTGCATCCTTACTTGGTCTTGGCCGTAGTTACGCATTTGGCCAAAGCGACTATTTGCCGGTCGACTTTACAGCCAATGAATTAACCAGTAGTGAAATTCGCTATAAGCTGTTTAGGGAACTTTATGCAGCAGAAGATGATTTACAACTAGGTGGCGTCACCTACGGCTGGCTCAATGCATCGTTTGATTTTATTGCTTCTTTAATCGATAAAAAAGTCGATATTCCTTTATTTATCGCAAGTGCAGAGCAAGATACCGTGGTCGATAATGCTGCGCAATTTGCACTTACCCATAAACAGAAACATGCACGATTGAAAACCTACGTGGGTGCTCGCCATGAACTATTATGTGAACGCGACGAGATAAGACAGGCAGTACTCAGCGATTTTTATCAGTTTTGTGACTCTGTTTGACGAGACTTCTGAACGACTGAGAGCGGGTCTAGGTGAACTAATATATCCATCTCACATGCAAAATGAGTTTGGATCATTACCTCAACTTCATCAGCAACTTGATGAGCACGAATGAGCGATAGTGAATCTTCTAGCTCCAAATGCATTTGAATGAATTTGATCTTACCGCCTTGGCGGGTACGAATATCATGTGCGCCATAAACATCTCGATGACTATTTACAATGGCAAGAATCGTTTCTTTTTCTTCATCAGGAAGCTCTTTGTCCATCAGATGATCAGCACTTTCACGGGCAATATCCCAACTGTTATAAAGTAAATAAACCGCGACGCCAATTGCAAACAGAGGATCTGCATACGCAACACCGTATTTAGCCAACACAATAGCCAGCAACACAGCTAGATTTAAGATTAAGTCACCTTTGTAATGAATTGAGTCAGCTTTAATTGCGATAGATTCTGTGTGGTTAATCACTTTGGTTTGTACAAATACCACCACTAACGTACAAACAATCGCAAAAATACTTACCCAAATACCTAAATCAGAATGCTTTAAGGTAACAGGGTTGAATAAACGCTCAATACCATGGAACGCTAAAAAACAACCAGAACCGGCAATGAATGCGGCTTGAGCAAGGCCAGCTAATGCTTCCGCTTTACCATGACCAAAGCGATGATCATCATCCGCTGGACGTAATGCATAACCTAGCACTAAAAAGCTCATTAAAGATGCAGTGATGTCCATCAGTGAGTCGGTTAATGAGCCAAGCATAGATGCTGAGCCTGAAGCAAGCCATGCCCAACTTTTTGCGGCAATCATCAAGCTGACCATAGTGATAGTCACTAAACTAGCTGTTTTAACCCAAAACTCATAACTGCGATGTTGCACAAAACTTACCTTTAGATATTAACAGTTGTCAGTATATCATCTTTTTATTTGAGTTCGTGTATACTCACCTACAATTGATATTGTTTAAAAAGAGAGTCACATGCTTGATATAGTGTTATACCAACCAGAGATCCCACCTAACACTGGAAATATCATCCGTTTATGCGCAAACACTGGCTACGCCTTACATCTTATTGAACCTCTTGGCTTTGAATGGGATGACAAGCGTGTAAAACGTGCAGGACTTGATTATCATGAATTTAGTCACGTACAACGTCATGCTTCGTTCGAAGCATACCTAGAAAAATGCCAACCTAAGAAAGTCTATGCATGTACGACTAAAGGCAGTCAGTTTCACCATCAAGCACAATACCAACCAGGTGACTGTTTAGTGTTTGGTCCGGAAACTCGAGGCCTACCTGATGAGCTCATTCAATCTTTACCTAAAGAGCAACGAGTACGTATCCCGATGCAAAAAGACAGTCGAAGCATGAACTTATCTAATTCTGTGGCTGTATTTGTATATGAGTCTTGGCGTCAACTTGGCTTTGTTAATGGCCAGTAAGTTATTGAAAAAACGTTTTTAATAAAAACACACTAATTATTTAGCATTACCATTTTTTATGAACTAACCTAAATAGGCTGGCTTGTTCCTAAAGATGGTTTTAAATGCGCCCTTTTCATATTTTATGTTGCTCGACCTTGCTGATGCATCTTCCATTAGGTAAAGCATCAGCTGCAACAACCTTGCCCACGCAAGCTTCTAATTTTCCATATATCATTCTTCTGGCCTTCATTATCTTATTACTTTTGGCTTGGCTGTTTTTTTATTACAGAAATAAAAAAATGATATTCACGGATGCGTTATTGTCTAAAGCAAAAGATGCTATTTGGATAACCGACGAAGACTTCAATATCATTGAGATAAATGACGCTTTTTCTGAAATTACTGGCTATCAAAAAGTCGATGTTATCGGCAAAAAGTTTAAGGCGCTAACTCAAAGCGGTCGAGACCAACAGCTTGAAGCAATCATTCTCCAAGAGTTAGAGCAAGATGGTTACTGGTCTGGCGAAATGTGGAACATTCGTAAAGACGGTCAACCTTACGCTCTGGCTTTATCAATCACCAAAGTAATAACCTCATCACTGACTAAGCCTACTGTTCGCTATGTTGGACTGTTTTACGATATCACAACTCGTAAAAATACTGAGCGCAGTATGCTTAAGCTCACAACAAAAGATACTGTTACAGGATTATCGAATCGTGCTATTTTTATTGAATCTCTTGATAAAGCAATCAAAGCATGTAACGACACTTACCCGAGTTTACTCATCGTATTTATTGACATCGATAATTTCAAAAAGATAAATGACTCTTTAGGTCATACCTTAGGTGATGTGTTACTCAAAGAGGTCGCGTGCCGCTTAACAGCATCGCTCAATTCAGGCTTCACAATCGCCAGACTAGGTGCAGATGAGTTTGCAATACTTGTTCCTCCATACCTTTATTCAGGAAAAACGATATTCTTTGCAAAACAAACTGTGGATACAGTTCTTCAGCAATTCAAAACACCTTTTATGCTGGATAATTTTGAAACTTCATTATCTGTATGTTGTGGTCTCGCTATTTATCCAGACAATGCTTATAACTGCGAGAACCTGATGCGCAGTGCGAATAGCGCATTAAATCATGCAAAAAAAATAGGCCGAAATACATACCAGTTTTTTGATAAAGATCGCCACACACTTGACCCAACCGAGTTAACGAAAGAAAGCGCTCTGTTTAAGGCAATTACCAATAATGACTTTGAGCTTTACTTTCAACCTAAGTTTGATGCTCAACACAATCGTCTGCATGGCTTTGAAGCCCTAGTTAGGTGGCCTCAAGATGATGGCAGTATTATAACACCTGACGAATTCATCCCTCTTGCAGAACAAAATGGTGCCATTATCCCACTAACACAATTACTAATAGAGCGGTTACTAAAACAACTATCTAGCTGGCAAAAGCAAAATATACGGTTTGGCAATGTAGCCATTAACATTTCTGCTTTACACTTTCAGCACAGTAGCTTAATAGACACATTAATAGAATACTTAGGCAAGTTTGATGTGCCAGCCTACTGCTTGGAGTTAGAAATAACAGAAAGTGCAATGATGGATAACCCTGAGTTTGCCCTTCAGCAAATGACACGTATAAAAGCGCTTGGTGTTAACATCGCCCTAGACGACTTTGGTACAGGGCACTCATCATTAAGTTACCTGAAACGGTTTCCTATCGACACCCTAAAAATTGACAAATCCTTTGTCAAAGACATCGCTCATAACGATCAAGATAGAAACATCACGGCAACTATTGTCCGCTTGGCAAAGTATCTCGGTATTAATATTATTGCCGAGGGCGTTGAAACCCAAGAGCAGGCTTACATGTTACATATTATGGGTTGCCATTTTCAACAGGGATTCTATTACAGTAAGCCTCTTAAAGCTGAACAAGTGGTCGATTTCATTAATAAAAACAAGTTAAACAACCAACTTAAGTAATACCTATTCGCTTAATTAAGTGAGCTATTTTGAGGCAACAAAATCTGGTTAATAACAAGGCTAAGATTTAGTTTTTTAGATCTTTAAAAGAGAAGGTATTAGTACCTCACATTGCGAGCAGTTATAAGTTGTAAAAAACAAAAAACGCGATTACTAATCGCGTTTTGTTTTAAGTGCGCCAGTATCATTACTCTGACTTTTGCTCTCGACCAAGCAACGCCATCGCAGCTTCTTTTACATCTTTATTTTCATAAAGCACTTTGTAAATTTGCTCTGTGATCGGCATTTCGATGCCGGTACGCTCAGCAAGTAAAAACACTTCTTTAGTATTTCTATAGCCTTCGACAACCTGACCGATTGATTCGATTGCCGCTTCGACTCCTTCACCTTTACCCAGTGCCAGACCAAAACGACGGTTACGCGATTGGTTATCTGTACAGGTTAAGATTAAGTCACCAAGACCAGCCATGCCCATAAAGGTATCTGAACGGGCACCTAATGCACAACCTAAACGACACAGCTCAGCTAAACCACGGGTTATTAAAGCTGTACGAGCATTAGCCCCAAAGCCAAAACCGTCCGACATACCTGCGCCAATCGCAATAACATTTTTTACTGCGCCACCAAGTTGTATACCAATGAAATCATCATTGTTATACACCCTAAATGAGCGGCCACAATGTAAAAGATCAGCCAGCTGCTTTGCAAAATCTTTAGAAGTCGACGATACCGAAATAGCTGTTGGCAAGCCCATAGCCATTTCTTTAGCAAAAGTAGGTCCTGAAAGCACAGCCAATGGAATATTATCCCCAAGCTCTTGTACTGCAACTTCTTGCAATAAACGCCCTGTGTTAGGCTCTAAACCTTTTGTTGCCCACGCAACTTCGGCTTCCTCGTTTAACCATGGTTTTATTTTCTGAAGAGTGCCTGCAAAAGCATGACTTGGTACAACCACTAGAATGATTTTACTTGCTTTTACTGCTGTTTCTAGATCAGCTTCTAGCTTTAGCGACTCAGGAAAGGTGACATCAGGAACATAACGTTGATTTTTTCGCTCAGCTGCAAGCGTAGCAACGTCATCGCTATTGCGCCCCCATAAAGTGACTGGGTGACCATTTCTGGCAAAGCAAATAGCAAGGGCGGTGCCATACGACCCCGCCCCTAAAACTGTAACAGCTGATTGTGCTGTAGTCATAGCTTATGCGTCTGCAGTTGCCTGTTGCTCTTGAGCTGCACGCTGTTGCATGTATTGAGCAAAAAGAACATCAAAGTTAACTGGTGCTAAGTTTAATTGTGGGAAAGTACCACGGTTAACTAAGTTTGATACTGCTTCACGAGCGTAAGGGAAAAGTACGTTCGGGCAGAATGCACCTAGCATGTGTGCAAGTTGTACTTCTTCAACATCAGCGATAGTAAAAATACCTGCTTGTTGAATTTCACAAAGGAACGCAGTTTCTTCACCGATAGATGCTGTCACTGTTAATGCAAGAACAACTTCAAATACACCTTCTTCTAACTTGTTAGAACGAGTATCTAGGTCAAGTTTAACTTCAGGAGTCCACTCTTTTTGGAAAATTGCTGGCGAATTAGGTGTCTCGAATGAAACATCTTTTGTGTAAATACGTTGGATTGTGAATTGCGCGCCTGCTTGTTGTTCTGCTGCGTTTTGATTTTCTTCGTTCATTGTAATTCCTATCTTGAATTCGTTTTTATAATTAAAAAATTAAGCGTTAAGCTTTGCGTCTAAAAGGCCTTGAGCCTCTATTGCCATCATGTCGTCGCAACCACCGATATGTTCATCATTGATGAAAATTTGTGGCACCGTGTAACCACCATTTGCTTTATCGATCATTTCATCGCGTCGTTCTGGATGAACACCAATATCAATGTTCGTATAGTTTACACCTTTACTGTCTAACAATGCCAAAGCGCGTTGGCAGAATGGACAGTATGCTTTTGTGTAAAGAACAACATTACTCATAATAATTCCTCTATCGAGCTGCAACGTAGATATTTAACGGCCTGTCGTTGTTGGTAGGCTCGCTGATTGCCATGCACCCATACCACCTGATAATACATAAACACGCTCATAGCCTGCTTTATGCATAGCAGTTGCGATACCTGAAGCTGTCATGCCTGTAGTACATACAAGTATAATGGGTTTACTCTTGAACTTTTCAAGGCTTGAAAAATCAGATTGTTTAGCTTTTTCCGGATTTAAATGCTCTGCACCCGCAATTCGACCCGAATTAAATTCTTTTTGAGGACGAATATCAACGACTTGACCATCTTCACGATTAATCAGCAAAGTTACTTGTTGTGGGTTAATCTGGCGAATAGCTGAAAATTTTCTTTTAAACCAACTGCTGATCAGCATTGCTACTAATGCTAACCAAATGATGCTCAAAACCGGATGATTTGAGATAAATTCAATATATTGATCCATGCGTTTTCCACTAAGAAATTTAGGTACCACAGCGCATAGCCATGGGTTAATTAAAATTTGCCACGCAAGTATACGTGCTTGAATTGAAAATGCTAGGGCGTGAAATATTTTAATATGACATATTGATAGCTGATCAAAACCATAAAACACGGTATGCTAGTGATATATAAGTGCCAATCTTCAGGAGCTATAATGACAGAGCATAAAAAACCATTGGTATTAATGATCTTAGACGGTTGGGGATACCGTGAAGATACAGAAAGTAACGCTATACTTGCTGCTAATACCCCAGTACTCGATAACCTTTGGGCAACCCGCCCACATACATTAATTTCAGGTTCGGGACTTGATGTTGGTTTACCTGCAGGACAAATGGGTAACTCTGAAGTAGGCCACGTAAACTTAGGTGCTGGCCGTATTGTTTACCAAGATTTTACGCGCATCACAAAAGCCATTGATGATGGTGAATTCGATAGCAACCCAGCACTTGTTGATAATATCGACAAAGCTGTAAATGCAGGCAAAGCTGTACATATCATGGGTCTTTTAAGCCCGGGTGGTGTTCATAGTCACGAAGACCACATTGTTGCAACGATTGAACTTGCAGCCAAGCGCGGTGCAAAAGAAGTTTACTTCCACGGTTTCTTAGATGGTCGTGACACGCCGCCACGCAGTGCAAAAGCATCAATTGAGCGTATCGAAGCATTATTTGCAGAACTTGGCTGCGGCCGTTTAGCAACACTTGTTGGTCGTTACTATGCAATGGACCGCGATAACCGTTGGAACCGTGTCGAGCTTGCTTATGACGTTATGGTTAGTGGCATTGCTGAATACAGTTACACTGATGGCGTAACCGCACTAGAAGAGGCTTATGCACGTGATGAAAACGATGAATTCGTTGCTGCAACTACAGTAGTACCAGAAGGCCAGACAGCTGTTGAGATTAATGACGGCGACACTGTTATCTTTGCTAACTTCAGAGCAGACCGAGCACGTGAAATGACTCGTGCCTTTGTTGATGCTGACTTTAGCGGTTTTGATAAGAAAAAATCACCACAGTTAAGCGCTTTTGTGATGATGACTGAGTATGCAGCAGACATCAAAGCGCCGATTGCATTTGCCCCAGAGCCTTTAACAAATGTATTAGGCGAATGGTTAGAGAAGCAAGGTAAAACACAGCTACGTATTTCTGAAACAGAAAAATACGCACACGTGACCTTTTTCTTTAGTGGTGGTCGTGAAGATGAATTTGTTGGCGAGACTCGCGAACTAATTCCATCACCACAAGTAGCAACATACGATCTGCAACCAGAAATGAACTCTGAAATGCTGACCGATAAGCTTGTTGAAGCAATCGCTAGCGGTAAATACGATGCCATCATCTGTAACTACCCTAACGGAGACATGGTAGGTCACTCAGGTGTATTCGAAGCTGCAGTTAAAGCATGTGAAGCTGTTGACCACTGTATTGGTCGTGTTATAGCTGCACTTGAAGAGCATGGTGGTGAAGCGCTGATCACAGCAGACCACGGTAATGCAGAACAAATGGCTAACCCAGCAACAGGTCAAGCGCATACTGCACACACTAGTGAGCCTGTGCCATTTATCTATGTTGGCCGTGATGCAACACCACATGATGGTAAAACATTAAGTGACGTGGCTCCAACCATGCTTCACCTACTTGGCTTAGAGCAGCCAAGTGAAATGACTGGTAAACCAATCATGACGCTGAAATAAGCTATGAGTAAATGTATTAACCACTTCTTTAAAACTGGTTTAATACTGACTTCATTAGTAACAACTTCGGTTGTTGCTAATGAAGATCAAACCAAAAAAGACTTATCAGACATTCAATCAGCTTTACAAAAAACAGAGGCTGAGCTTAAAGGTCAACGCAAGTCCATTGCTCAAATGCGCAAAGATCTGCGCGCCCATGAGCTCGATATAGCTCAAAATGCCAAAGCATTAAACCTTGCAGCCCAATCGGTTAAAGAAAACGAGCAACAACAGCGAGAACAACAAGCTAAAGCACAGCAGCTTAAAGCTCAACAAGCCAAGCGACAAACCTTATTAGCTGCCCAGCTAAAAAGCGCCTACATGGCTGGTAGCCATGACTATTCAAAAATGCTGCTTAACCAACAAGACACAGCCAAAATTGAGCGTACACTCAGTTATTACAATTACCTAAATAAAGCACGCATTAAGCAAATTGAAGAGCTCAAAGCACTGCAGCAAGAAATAGCTGACAACCAAGCTGAGCTTGAAAAAACGAAACAACGTCTAGTTGCCTTATATGATGAGCAAAAGCAGCGTCAGCAGGCCTTAGTTAAAGCTCAACAAGAACGTAAAAACAACCTCAATAAACTTCAGTCAGCACTCAAAGAGACTAAAAGCTCAATAGACTATTTAAAAGAGAATGAACAAACTCTCATCACAGCCATTGAAGAGTTAGAAAGAGAGCGCAGTGAAAAAGTAGAACTACTAGGTCTTCAAAGCAGTAAAGGAAAGCTAGACTGGCCAACCAAAGGGGCACTACGCCATCGCTTTGGACAACGTAAGCACGGCAACATAGACTGGAAAGGCGTACTCATTAGTGCCAAAGAGGGCAGTAATGTTAAAAGCGTACAGAACGGCCAAGTTGTTTATGCCGATTGGTTAAATGGCTTTGGTTGGGTGATTGCCATTGACCATGGTGATGGCTTTATGAGCTTATACGGCCATGCTCAAACTCTACTTCGCGATGTTGGTGACCTTGTTAGAGAAGGCGAAACAATTGCTTTAGTTGGTCAAAGCGGCGGACAGCCAGATCCTGGTCTATACTTTGAAATACGCCACAAAGGACGCGCAGTAAATCCTGTAAAATGGTGCAGACGCATTTAATAGATTAAATAGCTGCACCCTATGAGGAGCAGCTGATGCTAAACACAACCCTTACATTCAGAGCTATCTACCCAGCCAAGTTTTTTACTCAGCTGTGTTTTATAACGTTAGTTACATTTTTTTGCTTGGTGTTTCAATCATTCCCAAGCATTGCTAAACCCTCGCTTGAAACACTTCATCGTCAACAGTTAAACGAAATACTTTTTAATATTCACACCTATTATGTAGATGATTTGAAGTTACAAAATAGCTTTGTTAGTCAACCTAATAACGACCAAGTGGAAGAATTACTAGAACAGCTTGATCCCTACTCTAAATATCTTAATGAAAATGAGCTCGATGCCATATTTAGCAACACCAATGGTCGCTACACAGGCTTGGGGATCGAAGTTAAAATGGATAATGGACGAGTTTATATCGTCAATACTTTAAGTAACTCCCCAGCAGAACAAGCGGGATTACAAATAAATGATGAAGTTGTTGCGATTAATCATCAGCCTATCATGAATAAGAGTATTGATGAGGTTGCAACGCTGATTCGAGAGAGCGGATTAGACGCCGTCAATGTTTCAATAATGCGAAAAGAATCAACAGCATTAAGCTTTTCAATTAAGCGCCAGCAAATCACACTAGAAAGCGTTCATGGCTACCTATCCAATTCAGGCGTCGCTTTATTAAGCATTAATACATTTAATAATCACACACTGCATGACGTTGCACGTGAACTTGCAAAAATGCAAGTTAATAACAGCTTCCCATTATCTGGTTTAATTATTGATTTACGTGATAATCCCGGCGGCACATTGCAAGGCGCCATAGAGGTTGCAGACTTATTTCTAGACAGCGGCATCATTGTTTCAACTAAAGGACGCTTTAATGAGGCAAACCAGAGATACACTGCGCATAGCGGTGATATTTTAGAAGGAGCCCCTATTGCTGTTTTAATAAATGAAAACTCAGCTTCTGCCGCAGAAATTCTCGCCGCTGCACTTCGCGATAACCAACGTGCAACTTTAATTGGCGAAACATCTTTTGGTAAAGGCTCAGTGCAATCGCTTATTCCGCTAGGCAACGGTAATACAGCATTAAAACTCACCACTGCGCGTTATTATACCCCTCTTGGTCAGTCAATAGATGGTAAAGGGATCACACCTGATGTGAGTATAAATCAAACAATACTTTCAGAAATTAACCAAGACGTTATAATAAAAAATATACAAGAATTGGCGCTTTTTAGTTCACTGCTTGATAGACAGGACAAAAAACAGCTGACAGCAAAACAGTTCGCTATTATGCAGTAAGTAAGCGCACACACTGGATATAATAATTACAAAAAGTGAATCGACTAAAAAGCTTATTAATCGCTGCTTTGTGCTTGCCTCTATTCTGCCAAGCAAAGCAAATTGCCATTGTTATAGACGACATTGGTAATAATCAACGCGATCTAGAGATACTCAACTTACCAGGGCAAGTTACGTTTTCTATCTTGCCCCATACCCCTTACTCACAAATTTTTGCAGAGCGTGCTAGTAAAACTCATAAAGAATTGCTTTTACATGTTCCAATGCAAGCGCTTGATAAAAGCAAAGCGCTTGGTCCTGGAGCCCTCACCGATACTATGACTAAGTCTGAGTTACAAACAACCCTCGGCCATGCGTTAGCATCACTGCCACAGGTAAAAGGGGTCAATAACCATATGGGCTCTGAGCTAACACAGCTTACCGAGCCAATGAAATGGACGATGGAAGTTTTAAAAAAACGTGGTTTGTACTTCTTAGATAGCCGTACAACCAGCCAAAGTGAAGCGCAAAATGTTGCTAACCTGTATGGTGTGGCTAATGTATCTCGTCATGTATTTCTTGATAACAATGTCACCCAAAGCCAGCTACAACATCAACTTGAGGAACTTAAAAGCAAAGCTGAGCACTTCAACTACGCAATCGCCATTGCCCACCCCTACCCAGAAACTGTTACATTTCTTCAGCAAGCACTCCCAGAACTACAACGACAAGGCTTCGAACTTGTTCCTCTCTCACAACTAGTCGAAACCAAATACATTCAACTAGCCAAAGCAGAACAAAGACAAGGGGAGTAAGCGTTATAAACGTGAGTAGCGAGTTAGAAAGGGTAAAGTTTGAGATCTGGCGTAGGTTGGGTAGAGCGCAGCGAAACCTAACACAGTGCTATCAGCTTTCAGCCGTCAGCGATCAGCCGCGCGGTGGAGGTGTTTGGTGCTGCGTCTTCCTCTGCCGGAGGTTCTAGGCAAAGTGTACTTGTAGGAATGGCTTTAGCCGTAAATGTGTTTGTTCTGGTCTGAATTCGGCACTGAAGTGCCTCCTACGGGGGTTGTTGCTGAGGGTGACTCTGTACTAAACAACCACACAGTTCAACTTTACCCTTGCTAACTTGTAACTAGCTAACTCGTGTTGGGTTTCGCTCCGCTCTACCCAACCTACCTGGAGAATGAACAGGGAGTGCTGAGGGAGTCTCTGTACTAAACAACCCCGCAGTTCAGCTGATGTCTGATGGCTGAAAGCTGACAGCTAAAACGCAAAAAAGCCCGACTCTTTCGAATCGGGCTTTCTTTAATTTGGAGCCTGGCGATGTCCTACTTTCACATGGCAAATGCCACACTATCATCGGCGCTGTTTCGTTTCACTACTGAGTTCGGCATGGGGTCAGGTGGGTCCAAAACGCTATTGTCACCAAGCAAATTTGGTTCGTTAATCGCTTTTGCAATTAACTAAAATCTGGAATTCTGATATTAAGTAAATGTCTACTTTAGTTTCTTAACTTCTGTCTGTTACGCTGTCATAAAACGCGTTTGGCGTTGTATGGTTAAGCCTCACGGGTAATTAGTACAGGTTAGCTTAATGGCTCGCACCACTTCCACACCCTGCCTATCAACGTTGTA